>JALHPW010000156.1 GCA_022842255.1 Saprospiraceae bacterium
CCCTTCTTGATAGGTTTGGTTGTCGAGGCTCCAAAAACGTTTGATTACCTTATTGTCTTGTGCCAGAATGCGCTCATTCATACGGGAGCGGTAATCATTGAATTCTTGTACTAGTGACATGAGTTTTGAATTATTTTGATTGGAAGAAAAATCGTCGGGGCGCGCAAAGATTCCAAAAGACAAAGACTTGACCCATATTGTTCATCTTTTATCACCTGTAAAATGCTTCGTGTTGCTCTTTTGGACCTGTACAACGGCGAACAGAACCGCGGAATCCCGATGTTGAAAAGCATCTTGGGCCGCTATGCAGATGTGCTCGAATTCGACCATTTCGATGTGCGCGCAAAATGTGAGGTTCCAGACCTGTCGTACCATATTTTCCTGTTTTCCGGCGGCCCCGGCGACCCGCTCGAAAGTGGTGGCCAGTGGCAGGCACCTTTTTTTCAGCTTATTGAAGACCTTTGGCAACACAACCAACACAGCTTGGTCGATAAAAAACACTGCTTTTTTATCTGTCACTCCTTCCAAATGGCTTGTCACCATTTTGGGCTTGGCGAAGTGACCCAACGGTATAAAATGTCTTTTGGCACTTATCCGGTCTATAAAACCCACGATGGCAAGGATGAGCCCTTTTTTGAAGGCTTGCCCGACCCCTTTTACATCGCGGATTTTAGACGATATCAGGTTACCAATCCGGTGCACAAACGATTTAAGGACATGGGCGCCCGGATTTTATGTCTTGAAAAACTCCGCCCCCACGTCCATTTTGAGCGCGCGGTCATGGCGGTTCGGTTTAGTCCCGAGATGATTGGCACACAATTCCATCCGGAAGCCGACCCGGAGGGATTGCTCAATTATTTTATGGAGGAAGAGCGCAAGAAGTCGATTGTTGAGGAGCACGGCGAATCGCGCTACGACCGAATGATTCGGGATTTGGCCAACCCACAAAAAATACAGCGCACGTTTGAAACCCTGATTCCTGCGTTTTTGGAATCAGCGGTGGAAGCCCTGGCGGAACCGGAGTACGCTTGAGCGGTATAGCCAAGGCAAAGTGATTTTGAGGATTGGTTTTTTATAATCAATTGAAAATCAGTTCATTTTAAGCACTCAAATCATCAAAATCACTTTAATCACAGGATAAAAACAAAAGCGGTTCAAAGCAATATTGCCTTGAACCGCTTTTTGCAAGAAGGACTGAGCTTAATTCAAGCCAACCCTTTAAAATCAAGCATTGACGTTTTGCTCCAAGTAGGTAATTGCTTGTCCTACAGTTTGGATGCCTTCGGCTTGCTCGTCAGGAATGGACACATCGAATTCTTTTTCAAATTCCATGATGAGTTCAACGGTATCGAGCGAATCGGCACCGAGGTCGTTGATGAAGCTTGCTTCAGGCGTCACTTCTGTTTCGTCAACACCTAATTTGTCAATGATGATTTTTTTTACGCGGTCGGCTACGTTTGCCATGTTTTTCTAAACTTGTTGGTGAAAAAAAGTCAATTTTTCAGGGGGCAAAGAAACGCCACCCTGTAGGTTTATCAAAGATTTCCGGCTTATTTTTTTGATTAGATCAAAATAAGCACCCCCTACCCTTTTTGTAAAACACACACTTACCTAGAAAGTTTGGCAGGGCAAGTATGGTTGATTGTTTACATTTTTACGATTTTTGCATTCGGAAGTCACAAATTAGAGGGTGTTTTGTGTTGGTAAACTTGATTGCTAACGCTATTTTTGCGCCCTTTAGCTTATTGTAGTTTTTACACTTAAAAATTCAAAAAAAGAATGACACTCACGGAAGCGGCAGCATTGCTTGAAAAAAACAAATCCAATTTGCGCAAAGATGGCTCTCAATTCACCAAAATAGTAGCCACGGTTGGGCCTGCTTGCAGCTCTCCTGAGAATCTTCTGGAACTTATCCAAGCGGGTGTGGATGTGTTTCGCCTGAATTTTAGCCACGGCTCACACGACGACCATTTGCAGGTTATCAAAAGAATCCAGGCCATTAACCAGGAACACAGACTTCACATTGGCATCCTCGCAGACTTGCAAGGCCCCAAACTCCGCGTTGGGAAAATCAAAGATAATGCACTTCCACTTGTTGAAGGCGATATTATCACCATCACCAACGATGAAAAGGCGGAAGGCACCATGGATAATATCTATATGTCTTACGACCAGTTTGCCGAAGACTGTGAGGTGGGCGAGCGTATTTTGATGGACGACGGCAAATTGATTTTTGAGGTGGCGGAAACAAACAAAAAAGACACCGTCCGGTTGAAAGCTCTGCACGCCGGGGTACTGAGCAGCAATAAAGGGGTGAACTCGCCCGACACGAACGTCAAACTCCCGGCACTTACCGAAAAAGACAAGGAAGACCTTGATTTTATCCTTACCCAGGAGGTCAACTGGATCGCCCTTTCCTTTGTTCGCCGGGCATCTGACCTCGACCCGGTGAAATCGGCCATCGAAAAAGCCAAGCACCAAGCCAAGGTCATGGCCAAAATCGAAAAACCGGAAGCGGTCAAGAACCTCCGCGAAATTATCCGTGCTTCCAACGGGATTATGGTGGCACGGGGCGATTTGGGTGTGGAAATGCCGATTGAGCAATTGCCCATGACCCAAAAAGACATCATCCATATGTGCATGCAATACGCACGGCCGGTTATTGTGGCCACCCAGATGATGGACAGTATGATCAACAACCCGTCCCCTACCCGTGCAGAGGTAACCGACGTGGCCAATGCAGTGCTCGATGGGGCTGATGCCGTGATGTTGAGTGGCGAAACCTCGGTTGGGAAATACCCCAAGCTGGTGATTCAGTACATGAGTAAAATTATTGGGGAGGCAGAAAAGCAATATTGGCCACAAATCAGTACCCGCCGCCCGGTGCCAGCCCCACAGTTTATGCTCTATCACTCGGATATGATTTGTTTCAGTGCCTGCAATGTGGCAGAGGCCATTGGGGCAAAAGGCATCGTCGGCCATACCTCCTCAGGCTATACGGCGTTCAAACTCAGCAGTTTCCGACCCAAATCCCCCATTTTCATTTTTAGCGACCAACATATCAAGTTGGGCTCCTTCAACCTGTTGTGGGGCGTACAGTGCTTTTTTTACAACCGTTTCACCACCACCGACGAGACGATACAGGACTGTACCGATATCCTCAAGGAAAGCGGGTTTGTTAAGCCGGGCGATACCATTATCAACACCGGTTCCATGCCCATGGGTCGTCGTTTGCAGACCAATATGCTGAAGGTGACCGCAGTGGAATAGCGGTTGCTTTGGTTGAGCGTTTGGTGCTGATAGCGAACTTATTTTAGGGTCGGAGGTTACCCTTGAACGAACTTCCCGAGAAGTGCAAACTTTCGGGAAGTTCGCTTTTAAAATCAAATTGTTCCATTGCTTGTTCGTTTTGAAAGGCAAAATCAACGAAAAGCAAGGCACAAAGCACGAACAACTAGCAGCCAACGAATTACCTTTGCCGCTATGACTGAACAGCGTCCACTCAAGATTCACAATACTCTTTCTGGGAAAAAGGAAGAATTTCGCCCCATTACGCCCGGGTACGTCGGGATGTATGTTTGTGGCCCAACGGTTTATAACGATGTACACCTCGGCAACTGCCGTACGTTTTGCAGCTTCGATATGATTTATCGCTACCTGCTGCACCTGGGTTATAAGGTGCGGTATGTACGAAACATCACTGACGTGGGGCACTTAACCGACGATGGCGAAGACCGCATGGCCAAAGGCGCCAAAGTGGCCCAATTGGAACCCATGGAGGTTGCCCAACGCTACACAGTGGGTTTCCACGACATGATGCGGATATTCAATACCCTGCCGCCGAGCATCGAGCCGCGTGCCACCGGGCATATCCCGGAGCAAATCGAGATGGTGCAGACCATTTTGGAACGGGGCCTTGCGTACGAGCGCAACGGGTCGGTTTATTTCGATGTGCCAAAATTTGCCGCCGAAAACGAGGGCGTTTATGGCTCGGTCAGCGGGCGTGTGCTGGAAGACCTGTACACCGAAACCCGCGAACTCAAAAGTCAGGAAGAGAAAAACCACCCGGCCGATTTCGCGATTTGGATGAAAGCCCGTCCGCAGGATTTGATGGTCTGGAACAGTCCCTGGTCCGTAGGTTTCCCAGGTTGGCATTTGGAGTGTTCTGCTATGAGTACCAAGTACTTAGGTAAAACCTTTGACATCCATGGTGGTGGCAACGACCTCAAATTCCCACACCACGAGAACGAGGTGGCGCAAAACCACGGTGCCTGCGGATGCCATCCTGCCAATTTCTGGATGCACACCAATATGCTGCTGCTCAATGGTAAAAAGATGAGCAAAAGCGATGGCAATACCATTTCGCCTACAGAACTGTTCACGGGTACCAGCGAGCACACCAGCAAGCCCTACTCGCCTATGGCCGTGCGCTTTTTTATGCTCATGGCGCACTACCGTAGCACGCTCGATATCACGGACGACGGATTGATGGCCGCAGAGAAGGGTTTTCTCAAAATCATGGAAACCAACCGGATACTTCAAAACCTTCCGGTAAACGCCCGTGATTTTGATGGTTCTGAATCCGATACCGACCGGGCTATTTTGGCACTGATTCATGATGCTTTTGCGGGTATGGACGATGATTTCAACACCGCCATCGCCATTGCCTCCTTGAATGAAATGGGCAGTTTTATCCACAAACTGGCAAACCAACAAATTGCCCCCGGCGAAATATCCCCTTGGGTCATCGAACGCCTGAAAACCGTATTCAGCACCTTTCTTTTTGACATTTTTGGGCTTCAAGACGAGTCTGCCAACAGCAACGACAGCGGAACACTCGAGGGGCTCATGGGGCTCATCCTCGAAATCAGAGGGCAGGCGCGGGCGCAAAAAGACTGGGCAACAAGCGATAAAATCCGGGATGGTCTGAGCGCCGCCGGAATCACGGTCAAAGATGGCAAGGATGGTGTGACTTGGGCAAAAGCATAAGTCCTGAGCCCTTGCCAAAGTGGACCACCGAAGTTGTTGTTTTGGTCAAATTTTCAAAACAATATCAGGCGTTCCACCATTTTATCAGAAACTTGCATCTTTTCCATGAGCACAGGAGCATACACCAAGTCCTGAACGTTCAAATATTTAACCCATGTCCACAGACGATCGCATCCGCAAGCGCCGCAATTTCCGAATGCCACTGCTCATCCTCGGGTTGAGCATGACCGTTTTTTACCTCGGCCTTGGGTCTTGGCTGCTTTTGGACAAAAGTTTTCTGGCGGATATCCAGCTTGAGTTCCGGAATATTTTTGCCACCATGTTGCTCATCTATGGCATTTACCGGGGCTGGAGGGTGTATGCCGATTACTTTTAACCAACCTTCTTATGCAGCGCAATAGTTTGATTTTCATTATCATCTCGCTCGCATGGGGTGCCTGCGAACAACGAGACAAATCGGGCAAGGTGCTCGACACCATCACTACGGGCGAAATATCCATAGCCGTTGAAGATGGGTACAAACCTGTGATTAGCTCCTGTATTGATGTTTTCGATTCCATCTATCGGACCGCCAAAATCATCCCGCATTATGTGTCGGAAGGGGAAGCGGTAAATGCCTTGATTCAGGATTCCGTCCAGGTCATCATCATTGGTCGGCAGCTAGCCAGCAAAGAGATTGAATATTTTCAATCACGGGGATTCACCCCGCCTACTACCGCCATTGCGTATGATGCCTTGGGCATTATTATCCACCCAGACAACCGGGATTCGGTGTTGACGGTGCAGCAGATACGGGATATTTTAACGGGCCAAACGAGTAGTTGGAAAAATATTAACCCCAAATCTACCTTGGGCGATATCCTGTTGGTATTCGATAACCCCCAAAGTGGCACGCTCCGTTTTGTACGCGATTCCGTTATTGCAGGTCAGGAGCTTAACAAACAGGCCACCGCGCTCAAAAGCAATGAAGAGGTGATCGAATACGTGAGCAAAAACAAAAGCGCCATCGGTATCATTGCGGCCAACTGGATTTCAGACACGGATGATAGCGGGGTGCAAAAGTTTATGCGCGACATCCGGATAGCCGACATTGCCAAAGAGGCTGGGAAAGAAGGGTACGGACCTTATCAAGCTTATTTGGCTACGGGCGACTATCCTTTCAAGCGCACCATCTACATCATCAATGGACAGGGAAGGCGCAATGGCCTTGGGGCCGGTTTTGCTTCCTACCTGGCCAAAGACGGCCAGCGCATCATGCTCAAGGACGGACTTTTGCCGGCCAATGCGGTGACCAGACTGGTCAAAACAAGTCGCTGAAAATCAAATGTTTGTCAAATCTGCAAACTCGTATGTTATTTACCCCCCTGTTTGCGTCTGTATAAGTAGCACTTCGTTCAATGCCGAAAAGTGGATATGCGAAGCACGATATCAAGTTTTAAAACACAAAACTTTTTCCGAACAATGACAAATCTTCTGAAAAAAGCCCTTTTCCTCATGGCAATCCTGTTTGCCCAATCAGCCTTTGGCCAAAGCCACGCTGCGGGTCTGGAAGCCATGCAACTTGAAGACTGGGACAAGGCAATCAGTGTGTACTCAGGTCTGATAAAGACCGATCCTACCGATCAAAGTGCCTTTCTGAGCCTTGGCAATGCTTATCTTGCAAAGGGCGATAAAGAACAGGCCATTGCCAATTTCAACGCTGCGTTTGCTGCCAAGTCAGACGCTCCGATGGCTTTTGTGGCCAACGGACGGGTATTGTTGGTTAAAGACAACAATATGGTTGAGGCTGAAAAGCAATTTGCCAAGGCAAAAAAATATGCCAAAAAGGACATGGTGACACGCCGCCAGGTGGGTGAATCCTATTTTTATTACCTCGAGCCTGGGGCCAAAAAGCCCAACCTCGCCAAGGCTGAGGAACACCTCAAGGAAGCTTTGGAAACTTCTTCCAAAGACTTTGCCTTGCAAATGGCATTGGGGGCTTGTTACCGTGAGATGTCGGCTGGTGGCCCAGCTGCTCAGCACTACGAATATGCGGAAACTTTGGACCCGCAAAACCCGCTCCCAAAATTGATGTTGGCAAAAGTGTACCGCATTGCCAAAGTGCCAGAAAAACCCCTCATTTTTTACAACAAGGCCATTCAAACGGCCCCAAGCTACAGCCCAGCCTTGCGTGGCAAAGCGGAATACCTCTTCTTTGTGTTGCGCAAGTATGAAGACGCTACGGTGGCGTATAAGGAGTTGGTAGAAAAAGGTACGGACGTGAAAATCGAAGATGAGATGCAGCTTGCCAACTGCTACTACCTCACCAAGGACTGCAAATCTTGCAGTGAATTGGTAGAAAGAATTCTTCAAAAAGACGCCTCCAAAAACTACCTGCGCCGCCTTCAGGCTTATTGCGATTTTGAAAACGGGAATTTCGAGCGGGGCTTGAAAACCCTGAACGATTATTTCAAAATCGTAACGCCGGAGAAACTCTTGCCTTCCGACTTTGAGTATCACGCCAAGTTGTTGGTCCAAACCAAGGGCGATACCACCCAGGCCATCAGTGATTACAAAAAGGTGATTGCGATGGACAGCAGCAAGTGGACCCTTTACCAGGATATCGACAAGTTGGAATGGTCGCGTAAAAACTATTGCGGCGCTTTGGGTGCATATAAAATGTACCTGGATTCTGTGGCCACTCCGAAAGCGACCGACTGGTACAACCTTGGTATGCGTCACTATTTCTGCAAGGAAGATCCTATGCACTATGCCAATGCCGAAATGGCTTTCGCGAAGGTGACAGAAATAAACGCGGAAGCTGCCATCGGTTGGTTGTGGGCTGCAAAATCAGCCGCGTTCCAGGACCCATCCCCAGATTCGATTGCTGTTCATCCGGAATTGGCAAATGAATACGGAAAAGCCCTGAAATACTACGAAAAGTACACACAACTTGCAGGGGCAGATAAAGAGAAGAACAAAAAAGATCTCTTGAAAGCCTATCAATATTTAGCGTATTGCTACTTCGTAAAAGTGGATGCGGCCAAATTCACGCCGGTAATGGACAACTGGCAGGCCTTGGAAACCGACCCAGCCCAAATCCAAACCATCACTGAAATGCGGGAAGCCTTTGGCAAGGAAACCGCGCCGGTGAATGGAGGTGGGAAGAATTAACGCTAATCTGAAACATCCAAATTCACTCACGGGCCTCTTGCATTTGCAGGAGGCCCGTTTGTTTTTCTGTGCTTCAAATTTTGTTAAAAAGTGCCAGGCAGCGATATTATTGATGATTGCATCTGTTGGTTTTGCGTACCTTCGGGGAGTTAGTCGCCCCAGCGATTCGCCTTACTTGTGCTCCCAACTATCGTAATCCTTTGAGCGAACATGAACTTATCCGAGGTTGCTTGCGCGGGTCAGCGCAGTGCCAGCGTGACTTGTACGAGCGTTTTGCCGGCAAGATGTACGCCGTATGCCTGCGGTATGCGCGTACGCGAGAGGATGCGGCGGATATCCTCCAGGAAGGTTTTTTGAAAGTCTTTTCGAAATTGGGGCAGTTTCAGTTTCAGGGCTCTTTTGAGGGCTGGATAAGGCGGGTGATGGTGAATACCGCCCTGCGGGCTTATCAAAAACAACGCTATGATTTTGAACAAACCGGGTATGAGCGCCTGCCAGAATCGCCGGTAGACCCAGATGCTGTGGGCATGCTCTCGGAATCGGAGCTGATGGTTTTGGTGCAAAAATTGCCGGATGGATACCGTGCCGTGTTCAATTTGGTGGCCATAGAAGGGTATTCGCACGCGGAAGCCGCTGAACTGTTGGGAATTCAGGAAAGCACCTCCCGCTCACAATTGACAAAAGCGCGGCGGCATTTGGAAACAGAAGTCGTGAAATTGGAACGAATTATGATTCAAACCCCAGACCATTAAAAAATACATCAAGCCCAAAACACCTTTGGACAAACAAGGAAAACGATATGGAAAACGCAAACCATAATATTGACGAACTTTTCCGACAGCGGCTGCACGATGCGGAGGTGCCCCCCCCTCCGTTCGTGTGGCCAGCTGTGGAACAGGGATTGAAAAAACGCCGTCGCCGGTGGGGACTGTGGATTTTTACCTTCGGGACGGTAGCTGCCGCAACGGTCTGGTTCTGGCAATCTGATGTGTGGCAAGGCGGCAACCTGTTGTCGAGCCAAGGCCCCAAAACGGATGGCCAAGGTGTTGCGAGAAGCACCGACCCAGTATCGGAACAAGCGGCAATTCAGGAG
>JALHPW010000157.1 GCA_022842255.1 Saprospiraceae bacterium
TTCCAATTGATTAATTAAAAAAATAAAGATGAGAAACATCCTTCTTTTGCTCGTGATGTTCACGAGCCAGGCCATTTCTTTGGCCCAAATGCCCACAGAAAAACAAATTCAGGCCATTGACAAATATATGGCACCGAACCGCAAAAAGGTTACCGAGCTTTTGGAAGCCGACAAAACAGGTCAATACAAGACTTACAAAGCGGATTTGAAAGCCATTTCAGCGGCCTCCGATGCTGCAGCCCGAAATGAACTCATTGCCAAGCTGGAGCGAGATCACCATGCGTTTATCAAAAATGCTTACAATAAGGTGGTAGTCAATCACGAGGAACAGCGACGGGAAGTGGCCCGTATCCTGGGGCACAATAATTTTGTTTTTGGTGAATTCGCTGATATTCAAATAGAAGTCCTCGCACCTTCTGCTGTTTTGCCCTTGCGTTTTGATGCCGAATTGAACTGCCCTTTGGAGGTGACCGACAAGAGCGACAATAGCATCCTAGCTGCTGATTGTGTGGCTGGGGTGTCAGATTGTGCTTTGGGTTGTACGGCTTTGTCCGAAGTGGCGGGCGGGTGTCGAAGCAAGGCAAGTGTGGGGGATAATTTTGAACTTCCGGGAAGTGGGGTCTTTACCAGTATCAAGGTGACTACCCAAACGGATATCAGTTATGAGGGTATCGCCATGGCAGTTGGAGGTTATTCACAATCCAATGTCAAATTTGGTATCCGATTCAAAGCACCGGGAGTGGATAAAGTAGTGATGACCAAGGAAGTCATGGCACTTGCGCCGGTGGTTTGGCTCAGCAGGATCAAAGGCGAGCAGGACAATTATGTTGCCTCGGCAACTTTTACCGGTTCATTCAATAGCGGGACCGTTATAACCGTACAATCCCACACGGAGGCATTTTCACTGTCTTTGCCAGTCGTAAGCGTCCCCTCTTTTGCGGATACCAGCACTTCCAACATTGATTCGATTCGAATTGTGGGTTCAAATTGATTGGCGTGAAGGGCTTGATTTGTTTGAGGGGTTTGCCATGGGCAATCGCCCCTAAAACAAATCAAGCCCAACTGGTTAGGTTTTTCAAAGTCACGACACGAACGGAAAGTACAAACACTCACACTTACTTTCTTTAACCGTTTTGAACAATGAGAAACTTCCTCTTGCTCCTGCCCTTTTACTTCTTTTTGCCACAAGTTGCTTGGGCACAATGTCCAAATGATAACACCCCCATCAATACCATTCCTTCATCCTTGACCTGTGACACAGGCCCAGAGACCATGGCATTCGGCGTTGAAGGAGGGCAGTATCTGGCTATGAACGTAGTGAGCGGCAATGAGTACACTTTTGAGACTTGTGGCCTTTCCGACTCCGGATTCGATACGGAAATGACGATTTATGAGGACGACGGTACCTTCATTGACCACAATGACGATGACTGCAACACAGACTCCCGCATCACATTCATTGCCAACGCAACGGGTGTGGTGCGGGTGCTTATCGATGTGAGTGGCTGTACCAGTAGCAATCAAGAGACGAGTATAGTGGCGAGCTGTACGGACCCTTCGCCCTGCACCATTACCGTTAATTTCTTAGGAAACCCGAGTGCCTGCAATGACAATGGAACCCCCAATGACCCCAGTGACGACTTTTTTACCCAAAATATTCAGGCCAGTTTTTTCAACCGTCCGACTACAGGTAGTTTGCAAATCGTGCCCGGAGGCGACCAAATCGGCACCTACTCGATTCCTGTGAACCAGATTGTCGGCAACTCGCACATATTCAATGGCGTGAAATTGAAAGCCGATGGCACGCCTTCGGTGGTCCAAATGAATTTTACAGATGAACCGACCTGTATCGATGCAGGTACAGGTCCTACGGTCCAGCCTTGTTCTACGCCTCCACCACCTTGTACTATTACCGTCGATTTCTTGGGAAACCCGAGTGCCTGCAATGACAATGGAACCCCCAATGACCCCAGTGACGACTTTTTTACCCAAAACGTACACGCTAGCTTTTTCAATCGTCCCAGCACTGGGAGTTTGCAAATTGTGCCCGGAGGCGACCAAATCGGTTCCTACTCGATTCCTGTGAACCAGATTGTCGGCAACTCGCACATATTCAATGGCGTGAAATTGAAAGCCGATGGCACGCCTTCGGTGGTCCAAATGAATTTTACCGACGACCCCGGTTGCATTGATGCGGATACTGGCCCGACAGTACAGCCCTGTTCGAATGGAGGTGGGGCTTGTTCCATCACCAACCTGGCTTTGGCGAACATCGAGCCATGCGACGACAATGGCACTCCCAACAATCCTGCGGATGATTTTTACACTGCAGACATCGTAATCACCTTTGAAAACCCACCCACTACGGGAGTCTTGAACGTAACTGGGGGTGACCTGGTATTTGGTAGTTTGGCGGTAAATATCCCGAACTTAGTGTCAATCGGAAGCCCATATACTTTTTACAATGTACAATTGAAAGCAGATGGGTTTTCCACCGAGTTGGAGGTGGGATTTTCCGATTTGCCAAGTTGTGCCTTGGAAGCGGTGTTTACGGGGGTAGATATTTGTTCCTTTCCAGTCCCTGAATTAAACTGCCCACCATTCGCCCAGGTCAGCTGTGCATCTGAGGTCCCGCCAGTGGATATTTCGGCGGTTTTGGAAACGCATAGCTGCCCGGGAAATGTTACCATCATTCACTTGGGCGACCAAGTTATTAACCAAACCTGCCCCAATGGATTCCACATTGTCAGGACATTTAAAGCTACGGATGATTGCGGGCAGACCGGTACTTGTTCCTACTTGATTGTTGTGGAGGATAATGTTGACCCGGTTGTTTCTTGCCCTCCCAATCAGACAGTTGCCTGTTATGACCTAATCCCGCCGAGCAACACGGCGCTCGTTTCAGCTTCGGACAACTGTGGGAGCAATGGTATTCAAATCGAGCTAGTCATTGAGTCTTCTGGTCCAGATGGTGTATGTGACAACGATTATACCTTGACTCGCGTGTATGAGGCTACGGACAATTGTGGCGGAACCGCGGTTTGTACCCAATTAATTACCATCAAAGACGATGTCCCACCCTCGTTGACTTGTCCGGCCAATGCAACGCTCTCCTGTGCCAATCAGGTGCCGGTAGCCAATATCACTGCCGTAACCGGTGTCAGCGACAATTGCGGAGGCGCTGTTAACGTATTCAACTTCCCTAGTGACGTAATTTCCAATCAAACTTGCCCGAACCGTTTTACCATTACACGCAGCTATTTTGCGGTGGATGCCTGTGGGAATTCAAGCAATTGCCTCCAAACCTTCAAGATCAACGACCAAACCGGTCCAAGCATTACTTGTCCTGCCCCACAAACAGTTTCCTGTGCAGAACAAGTGCCCGCGCCCAATCCGGCTTTGGTGACCGGCAGTGACAACTGTGGTGGAGCGATTACGCCTAGCTTTTTCTCCAACACCATCAGCAACCAGACCTGCGCCAACCGATTCACAATTACCCGCCAATACCGGGCCAGTGACCTGTGCGGCAATACAAGTTCCTGCACCCAGCTTATCACGGTAAACGATCAAACCCCGCCTGTCTTTACTTCGGTCCCTCCCAATGTGACGGTAGACTGTTACATCGTGCCAGCTGTAGGAATCGCGACGGCTGCTGACAATTGCACGAGTGGTGTAACCGTTTTGTTCGTAGGGGAAACCAGTGTTTCGGGGATTTGTCCTGTATTTAAAATTCTCACCCGGACCTGGCGTGCTACGGATGCGTGCGGAAACACCGCTACAGCAACTCAAGTCATTACGGTGACCGACACCCATGCACCACAGTTTCTGGTGTTGCCCAAGGATCAAATCGTGGAGTGCGGCCCCGATAATGCTAATGATTTTCAGGCATTTATAGGTATTTTTGGTGGAGCTTTGGTAGAAGATTGTGCCACGATTACCCATACGACCGAGGATAGCCCATTTCAGAGCAATTATTTTGATTGCGGAAACACTTTCCATAAGAACATACGCTTCATCGCTACCGATGAATGTGGCAACAGCTCCTTCCATGACGCCTCCTTCACGGTGGTGGATCAAACCCCGCCTGTGTTCAGTACCCCGCCAGCAGAAGTGAATTTGGAGTGTGATGAAACCACTGATTATGGTGAAAGCGCCTACTACGATTGGCTCGACCACAACGGATACCTGGTGGTAGAAGACAATTGTGGTGCCGTTGAACTAGAAAAGCTATTGGTTCACGAAGGTTCGGGTTGTGGCAATACCTGGAATAAAACCTATGAATTTCGGGCCAAAGACGAATGTGGGAACATCACAAAAACCACCGCCACTTTTGCGGTTGTGGACCATACACCACCGACTTTGGTCTGCCCGCCTAACGACAACACCCTGTTGTCTTGCATTGATGATGTTCCGCTGGCAGACCCCACCGCATTGAGTGCGTCCGATTGTAGCGGGGTCGCCCTGACACATCAAGGCACCTGGACCAATGGTACAGGCTGTCCGGGGTGGATGATGACGGTTGCTTATCGATATGCGGCTACGGATGCTTGTGGGAACGTTGCGCTTTGTGAACGAGCATATTACGTGGAGGAAACCGAGACGCCAACGCTGGTTTGCCCAGACACTATTTATGTTGACTGTGTCAACGACATCCCTGGGCCAGTTCAGTTGTTCGGTTACGTACAGGCGCACCTTTCGGGTAATTGTTCGGGCGGATTTACCTCCATCCAAGTGTCGGCGGACAGTGGTCAACCCCAAAGCGGGGGGACAACCCGGACCTATGCTTTCACGGCCAAAAATCTATGTGGGGAATTGACCTCCATTTGTGCTTTGACCTTTAAGGCAAACGGCAACTGTAACCAACTTTGCACAGCTTCACAGGCAAGTTGGGGCGACCCAAGCGGAACGATTGGCAATATGTCCACAGCAGATGCACTTCAGGTGCTGCTGGATGAGTATGGTCCATTGACCGTCGGCGGGGGTAACCATACTGTTTCGGCAACAACAATGGATTGTGTGCAGGAAATGCTGTTTGGAAGTGGCAACTGCAATTTTTTGCCAACAGGCCAGTTTAGCTGTCCTCTGCCTGCAGCACTGGCCAATGCGGATGGTTCGCTCAATAACCAATTGGCAGCCAATACGATGGCCCTTCAACTCAACATCTGGTATAATCAAGAGTTCAACCAACGCAACCTTGGAATACAGGATTTGCACAACTTGCCGCCATGTCTGGTGGAATTTGAGTTGCTAAAGGATTTGGGTCAAAACTCCACCGTTCAGGATATTTTGAACCTGAGCAACCAGTATCTGCAAGGGTTTGTGGGCTACTACTCGCCAAATTTGCCAGCATTGCTCAATTCAGCAATTGACAACTTGAACCACTTCCGGGTAGATTGCGAATTGAACGCCCCTTGTGAGCGCCCGGGGCATGGGCGGAGTAGTCGTCCGCTTACCGACCATACTCCTCCTCGGGTATTCCCCAATCCATCGAGCGCGAATGCAGTGCTGGAGTATTGGGCTGTGCAAGCCGGGGCTGCCACCCTCAAAATTTCAGCGGTGAATGGAAAGACATGGGAGCGTAGTCTACAATTGTTGGAAGGTTATAATCAGGTTGTGGTCTTTCTTGAAGATTTGCCTGCTGGAATTTACGGCTTGACCTTGGTAGCCACCAATCGATTAGATACCCTTCAAGTGGTTAAAATAGATTGAAATAATTGGCCAATGACTAATTGCGTAATTTGAAAAAAAACATATTTGAATTGCTCCTTCTACCAAGCGTGAACTAGCTATCAAAAGGTGTGTGGTACCGAAACAAGTAGGCTTTAAGCAAGGCCAGGTTTTGGTAGCACGCACCTTTTTGATAATTATGCAATGGGGCTCCGAAAGGCTGAAACCCCTACGGTGTACCACCTTGTTTGATGTTTCAAAACAAAATTTAACATTTACACTTTTAAATTTATTTGATATATTTTGTATTTGATTATTAAGTTTTTATAAAAAATCATGCTGTTCGTCGAGTAAAAAAAATTGGTTTGCTCCTTTGTTTTGGGCGGAATAAATAAAAAGGGGCGTAATTTTGAACCTGTTTTAATCTGTTTTCCTACCTACTATTTTTTAATAGATTTCCTTCTCCATCCGACCAAGTGCTGCGGCCTTTGTGATGTGTTACTTTCAATCCTACAGAGTTGGAAGTGTTTATTACGCGCTTTTGATTTGATCCAATGCGGCCCTACTAAGGCGGGTGCTCAAATCTGGGATTGGTCCAATCCTCGTATGTGATGGTGTGCCCATGGGTTTCCCATTGGGCGTATGCGACATGTCAAAAGTTTGATTTAATCCTGGCTGAAATCTTATTTTTCCAAAATGCTGATTCAAAATGAGCAACGAATTCTGTTTTTTAAAAGACCAAAATGGAGGGTTTCACAAAGTCTCCTTTGAAGACATCCTCTTTGTGAAAAGTTTGGGCAACTACCTTCAGTTCGTCACAGTTAACGGAGCAATCGTTACACTGGGAGCCTTGCAGACCCTTGAAACAGAGCTGAAAGAAACGGGGCATTTTGCCAGGGCACACAAATCATACATCGTTAATTTGGAACGGATTGAGCGACTTTCTGCGGAAGGTATATTTGTGGGCGGGCAAAATTTACCCATTGGAGCCAAGTTCCTGGATGCAATCAAGAAGGAATTTGTGTTCGAGCATTTGCTGAAACTTTAAAAGGTTTGACATTATAAATCCTTGGTTTCATAAGTGATTTTCCCACGTTCATAAAAAACCAATTGCGCGTAGTGAATACTCAAGGTAAATTTGCTCAAGTCTTTTTCTGTTTAGGTAAAGCCTCCCCCCTTTTGATTCACATTCAATCAAAAAAACTCTGCCAATGGAACAATTACACTTTGCTTTAATCCCAACGTAATGGCTTCGATTTAGAAGCACTCGATTTTCCTACCACTTTTCTTCTTTCAGATTGCACTCTTGGTCCTTGGGACCGCGGGTCAATTGTATTTGTGCTTTGTTCACCTGACTAGTCGGGTGCTATCTCTGCACGATTACTTCTTGTCCATAATCGTTTTCGAGTAAGCGAAATCAGCTTGCAAACATGCTTTTTAAACTGAACGACCCGGTGTGCTGCACCGGCGCCGTAAGCCTAAATGCTTGCATTTTTTTAACGAATTTCACAAAATGAAAAAATCTACACAAGCTACGCTGCTAATCGTTTTGTTGGGGGTGTTGCTTCCCAAGCTTCAACTTTCAGCTACAGAGGACTCCACCAAAAATCAGCCTCGGCCAGTTACATTGGACCTTGCGGCTCTCCAAAACAAAGAAAAGGAGGTAAATAAACGAGTGCTTAGGGCAAATTGTGGTGGTGGGCCCTGTGATGCGGAACGTTGGCAAAATGGCGCAGCCTGGGATGCTGGTTGTCCCAATGTCAATGGGCTCATAGATGATGGACCCTCTGCAAATGGAGGGATTGTGCGGTGTGGTAACTCTGCCGAAACCCAATCCAACATTGGTCCCAACTCCTGTTACGACCCCGCCGTGTTTACTGCAACTACCGGGGCGTGTATCAACCCAAACACAGGGCTGCCCACGACGGTAACCTTGCCATTGGTGGACCAACAGGTACTGTGGTTCAACTTCGACGTTCGGGCATTTGCCGGAGGTTATGATTTTCAGGTTATTGGCGGCAGTGAGGATATTGCCTGGATTTTATACTATTCAAACGATGAGGACAATTGTGTAGGAGGTTTCAACCCGGGTTTGTCTGGCGATTGTAGTGATTTGACCTACTATGCTTGTGGAACCAATTTTACTGGCTGGGCACCACAGGCATTCAATACGCCTATTTTTGATAAAACCACCAATGTATATCTATTGGTTTGGGACCAGGGGTTTAGTAAAGGCGATGTGAACAGTGATGATTTTAGTGTGAACTTTAAGGCTCGATTTGGTTGTGGGGAAAACTGTGCGTTGTACACGAATGGAGCACCTGTAATCGCTTGTAACCCAGACGGTACCTATACAGTGGTCCAACAGGTGGTGGGCACAAGCACCTCCGTAACGGTTACGGCCCCAGGTTCTAACTCCATCGTGACAAATCCCAACCCCTTGACATTCACCGATTTGTCGCCAGGAAATCCCCCGAATGTGAACAGTGGTACTGTTACAGTGACTTACCCGGCCGGAGTTGGGTACAATATTACCCTCGACCCTTCAGGATCGGGCCCAAATTGCAACAATATAGTGATTCAGGGAAATGCCCCCAATTGCTGTGTACCACCTCCGTGTACAATAACAGGGGCAAATACGGTTTGCCCTGGAACTACCAACCAACATTGTGCCCCGGTCGGTCAATCTGCCTATTCTTGGGCCGTGTCAGGTGGTGGAACTATCAGTGGGGCATCCAATCAACAGTGTGTCAACATTATTGCTCCCTCGAACTGCAACACCAGCTATACCGTAACCGTCACAGTTGGGTCAGGGGCATGTACTTCTACTTGTACTAAAACAGTAACCGTGACGGATAACACTGCGCCGGTGATTACCTGCCCGACAGTTACGCCCACAGTGGAGTGCCCGGCGACACCAAGCTTCCCGGCGGCCACGGCGACGGATGCCTGTGACGCGACACCCACGATCACCTCGAGCGACGTGACCACGCCGAGCGGTATCTGCCCACAAGAATACAGTGTGACCCGCACCTGGACGGCGACGGACGACTGCGGCAACACCTCTACCTGCAGCCGCACGATCTCGGTGACGGATAACACCGCACCCGTGATCACCTGCCCGACGGTTGTGAGCCCTATCGAATGCCCGGCGACACCGAGCTTCCCGGCGGCCACGGCCACGGATGCCTGCGACGCGACGCCGACGATCACCTCGAGCGACGTGACGACCCCAAGCGGCATTTGCCCACAAGAATATAGTGTTACCCGCACTTGGACTGCAACGGACGACTGCGGCAACACCTCTACCTGCAGCCGCACGATCTCGGTGACGGACAACACCGCGCCGGTGATCACCTGCCCGACGGTTGTCAGCCCAATTGAGTGTCCAATGATGCCAACATCGTTTGGAAATGCCACGGCAACGGACGCCTGCGACGCGACGCCGACCATCACCTCGAGCGACGTGACCACCCCGAGCGGCGTCTGCCCACAAGAATACTCGGTCACCCGCACCTGGACGGCCACGGACGACTGCGGCAACACCTCTACCTGCAGCC
>JALHPW010000158.1 GCA_022842255.1 Saprospiraceae bacterium
GTTCCACCCTGAGCGCCTGCGTCAGGCGGGGTGGTGTTCCCTGTAATGGTGGTGCTGGCTGTGCTGGTGCAACCATTGGTGCCGGTGACTGTAAGGGTGTAAATACCTGCGGTATCTACGGTTGGGTTTTGTAATACGGAACTGAAATTCGGTCCACTCCAGGAGAAGGTATTGCCCCCCGTACCCGGCCCTCCAGAAAGGGCTACAGTTGGGGTTGGGCAAGAGATGGTGCCCGCATTGGTAGCGGTTGCGCCTGGTGGGGTGTTATTGAGGGCAACCGTGGTGGTTGCAGTGGCGGTGCAGCCATTGGTGCTGCTGGTGACAGTAACCGTGTAGGTGCCCGCTTCGGTCACAGTAGGGGTTTGTGTACTGGAACTGAAGCTGTTAGGGCCAGCCCAAATGAAGACCGAGCCCGCTGGGTTGGAGTTCACCGTAATGGGTGCCGAGGTGACGGCGCAAGTCAGGGTTGCCCCTGTAGCTGCCAAAACCGGGGGCGTTGTATTGCCCGTTACCACAGCGGTTGCGGTGGCCGTACATCCGGTTGTGCCACTGGTTACGGTCACGGTATAGGTGCCGGCCACGGTGACGCTTGGATTAGCGGCAGTGGAGCTAAAGCTATTGGGGCCTGCCCACACATAGGTTGGGGTGCCGGCATTGGTGGTAGTGCCCAGCACCACAGAACTTGCGGCGCAAGTTAGGTTGCCACCGGAGGCTGTGAGTGTGGGCGGGACCGTATTACCGGTGATGACAACGGTATCAGCTTGTGTGCATTGCAAACCGCTGGCACTCATGGTGGCGGTAAGGATATAAGTACCGGGAGCAGTTACGGTAAATGTGTTGCCGCTACCCAAGGGAGTGCCTGATTGGTTTCTCCAGGTAAATAAGGTAATGGGTGGCGAAGGGGAAGCGGTGAGTACCAGACTGTTCTGGGAACAGGTCAGCACGGTGTTGCCATTGATTTGTGCAACGGGTTCGAGCACCTGGACTGCAAAGTTGATGGTACTATCGCAACCCTGGAAGGATTGGCAAATTACTTGGTAATTGCCTGGGTCGCAGAATTCCTCCCCGCAAACAGTTACACAGTCACCTTTACAAATGACTTTATTGGGTTGGTTGGAAATCAGTGCGTTTTTGATCGTTACGTTTTGACGAACGGTACTGTCGCAGCCCAAATAGGATTGCAGGACGGTTTGATAGGTTCCAGAGGTAAACACCTCATCGCCCCAAGGCAGTATATAAGGGGCATCTTCAAAACAAATGACTTCCGGTGGCAGGGTGGTAGTGGGGATATTTTGGACACTGATGGTACGGCAGATAGAAGGGCCGTCTGGATAGCAGGAGTTGGCTGCCGACACACAAACCTGGAAATTCGAGCCAGTGGTGGGGCCTGCGGTGATTTGAACGGAGTTGCCATCGGGGGCGATGAGCGTCACGGGGCCGGGTTGTCCGTTGACCAGCCAACCGGCGGGTACATCCCAGGTGTAAGCCCCTGCATTGGTCACAGGTGGTACGGTATAAGTAGCCGTAGCGCCTGGGCAGAGTGGGGAAGGTCCTTGTATTTGTTGGATGGTATTGCCGATTGGGGGTGCTTGAACGGCGCTTGGCGGGGATACGGAAATGGTGAAATCACATTGGTCGCCACCATACCCGTCGATCAGTAGGAAGTAGTTGGCGCCTGGGGTGAGGGTCACGCTTACACTCACAGGGTTGCCTGCCCCGCCTTGGCTACCGCCATTACAGCCGTTTGGAATGGGCGTGCTTCCACAGTCGGCATAAAGTGCGATTTGAATGCCGTTTCCATTGGTGCAATTGGAGGGGGTGGCGGTG
Source organism: Saprospiraceae bacterium (assembly GCA_022842255.1). Lineage (GTDB taxonomy): Bacteria > Bacteroidota > Bacteroidia > Chitinophagales > Saprospiraceae > M3007. Next base: position 1,828 of record JALHPW010000158.1, read on the forward strand.
AAGGTTGCAGAACCAGCCCCCGCGATAAAGCCCAGCCATTGTTCGTTTTCGATGGACCCACAAAAACCGGGCGCGCTGCCGGGCGTATAACCAGAGGTCATACTGGAGAGGCCATTGAAATTGCAGTAGATACAGGCATCACTGCAGTTGTCGGCAGGTGGTTGGCCCGGGTCGCAAGGTGGTGGAAGCTGGGCTTTGGCCTGGAGTGCTGAAAAGAACAGCATTGCGAAGAGGGAGAGCTTTCTCAACATTTTTGTATCGGTGTTTTAAAGTAGTATGATTTGTTTTTACTACTTAAAGTGTCCTGAAAATGAAACAATTGTTCTTTGAAAAGTATCAAACTTTAGAAAAGAAGGCTAGGTGTTTTGCAGGAAGATCAGGGGAAAGCGAATGGGCAAAGAAAAGAAGTTTTTTTTAAGCCGGGGCATTTTGCGGCTTTTTAACGCATAGCGTCTGGGAAGGGCAGATACAAAATTTGGGCAAACGCTGCCTGGGCTTGTAAAAAACTACCCATATAATCCTAGTATCCCAAAAGGGTTATCTACCTTTCGGCCCTTAACCGCAACTTTTAATCCATCTCCCGGTCCGGTTTCCCGTAATTTATTTTACAATTTATTGCCTAATCCCCAATGATTCCTTTTCTGGCTTGGCCGGAGAGGGGTTTTGTCCATTTGCTAAAATCTAAACCTGTGAGGTTTTTGAAAAACTCCCAGGTTTAGATTTTAGCCAAAAAAACCAACTTTTGCTCATGAAAAGTCTCTACTCCAATCTCTCCGTTCTTTTTTTTCTCTTCTTTACCTCACCCATGTTTGCCCTCAACTATTACTGGGTGAACGGCTCTGGTGATTGGAGTGATTTTGCAAACCACTGGGCTAAAATCCCGGTGCCGCTAATTCCCGCAGACTACCACGCCAACGTGCCTACCTCGGGCGACGATGTGTACTTCGGTGACACCAACGGCGGCACGGCTTATACCGTGAACGTGGACGCGGGGAGCACGGTGCCGAAGTGTCGGAACATGGACTGGACGGGGGTGCCGGTGGGAACGGTTTGGGGTGGCGGTGGCGGTCAGATAGATATTTATGGGTCGGCTACTTTAGCTGCTGGGATGACAATGACTTATACCGCACAAGTACACTTTGTATCCAATGATGCCACCACAAAAATAGTCACAAGCAATGCCGTTCACTTCTCGTTAGCTGTATATTTTGAAGGGAGCATGGGTGGGTGGCAGCTCGCGGATGCATTTTATTGTGACTATGACCTTCATCATAGTGGGGGTTTGTTGGAAACCATGGGTCATCAGGTGATCATCGGATCTACTTTTACTGGAAACTTTAGTAGCTTAAATACGGGGATTTTGCACTTGGGAAGTTCAGAATTTAACATGTTGGGTGGCGGGGCCTATTTCAGGTATAACGTTGCGCAGTTTGATGCTGGGACCTCTCATATCAAAATGTATGGCCAAGCTTATTTAGAAGGGTCACAGTTTTTCGTATCCCCAATTCGGTTTTACGATGTGAGTTTCTTTGGTAACATCCCGAGTGGCCAGGGCGGTTTTGCTTGGGGGCATATTGATGGTACCTTGACTTTTCACCAAGATGGGGCAATTCATTCGTATGGCAATATCGTACCCGAATTGGAAAATGTGGTGTTTTTGGGCAATGGCACGTTTTACAACGCTAATGATTATCACAACCTTACATTGACAGCTGGCAAAACATATACCATTAATGGTTCTTATTCTAATTGGGGAACCGACCAAACTATACTCCCCGGAGGCTCCCTAACTGCCCTAGGCGCAGGCTCTTGCGACCAATTCATCACCATAAAATCCTGGCAGTACGGCACGCACTTCAACTTTGTGAACAACTCTGGGGCGATGCAGACCGTCCATTGTGCTATCTTGGAGGACTGCCATGCCACCGGCTCTAGCCCGCTCGAAGTACTTGATGGCGTGGACTTGGGCAACACAACTGGTTGGATTTTCACCGATCCACATGGCGCCATGGATCTGTACTGGATTGGCGGCGCGGGCGACTGGAACGACCCGGCCCACTGGTCAGAAACCGATGGCGGTCTAGCAGGGATGTGTATCCCAAATGGCGCGACGAATGTGTACTTCACCGCGCTTTCCGGTTTTTCACCCGGTGATGTGGTAAACGTTTCGATTGATGCGTATTGTGCTAACATGGATTGGACTGGGGTGACGGGCGAGCCGGAGATATTTCATGTGTATGGAGGTGTCACCAATTTACACATCTATGGCTCGGTCAAGCTGGCTGCCGATATGAATTTTAATTTTGGTGGCACAGTACGTTTCAGGACCAGCAACACTGCTACTATTACGAGCGTAAGCCAAGATTTTGATTATAAGGTCGTGCTTGAGGGCACAGGTACCTGGGAATTGCAAGACACGTTCAAGGTGCTCAATAATTGGACTTTCCACAAGCGAGGCACCTTTAAAACCCTTGGTCAGCCAATGGTTCTTAATTACTGGTGGGGCAATGCTAAGGAGGATGCTACCGGGATACAAATTGACATGGGGGCCGAACTTTTCCTTAATGGACCTAGCGGGAGTTCTAATGTTTTTTTAGTAAAAAGTATCCCCAATAACCAAAAAGGTCACTTTCGCTGCTTTTACCAGGCGGGCAAATTCCACGCCGCCCAGTCTCATTTCATCGGTTTAAGTGGTGGCTATATTGATTGTCAGTCCAATCTTTTCCACGATTTCTGGAATGTAACATTCAATCCCATTGACCACGCGGGCGATTTCCTATACGGCAACATCCTGAATAAACTCACCTTCCTGGCCTTCGGCAATCTGATAGGCCCCAATTCTCACATCCATGAGGTAGAATTTCATAAAGGTGCATACCTGTTCGACAGCCACACTTATGATATTATGACCATACATGGGGGGTATAATTTTAAATTTCAGCCCAATTCGGGTTCAGGGAGTACCGTACAAACCATCACGGCGGGCGGTGTTTTCAGCCACATCAATACCTCCTGCGAAAACCCGACGGTCATGCACAATCCGACCCCTGGGTTTACGACCACCTTCCGAAAAGAAGGCGTGGGCACAGCATTCGACATCCAACACACCATTTTTGATCAGGTGTATGCCGACCAGACGAGCGGGGCCATCTACACGGCTACCAACTGCGTGGCTGTACAGCCCGACGTGGAAACCTCCTGGAATATGATGAATCCTGCCCCCCGCGACCTGTTCTGGGTAGGCGGCGCTGGCGATTGGCACAGTGCTGCGCATTGGTCGCTCAGCTCCGGCGGAGCAGGCGGCGAGTGTCCGCCGACAGCGCACGATGATGTGTTTTTCAATGGTGGTTCCGGGCTTGGCGCCGGGGATGCAGTGACGGTGAACCAAAAGTTTGCATTTTGCAAGGATATGGATTGGACGGGGGTTGGTAACGGAGCCATGCTGAATAACTCAATCACAGGTGGCAACACTTCCGATCCTTACTCCCTGAACAGCCTGGGCGTTTTCGGTAGTTTGACCTTTTCGAGTAGCATGGTCAATAATTTTATCAGCCCCGTTTGGATGCGGGCGAATGGTCCAGTGACGATTACAAGTGCGGGGCAGCTGTTCCACCGCAATATTTATTTCTGGAACCCTGATGGGTCGTGGACACTGACAGATGATTTCTCGTTAGCGTCATCCGCTTCAGGGACAAACACAGTTGTCCATTCGTTTGGTACGATTAATACAAATGACAAGACAGTTTTAGTTGGAGGATGGGGCTATGATAGCTTTTTGGGAACAGGTAGTATAATTTCTACATCCAGCAAACTCAACTTAGGCAACTCTGAATTAAAGATCGCTCCAAATTCAGTTTTTGGCGCGATTGCAAATTTTAACTATTCAAGTGGAAATTTTTCTAGTGGAACCTCCAAGATACTTTTTGAGTCCGGGGTTTATGCAGTGTTGGCAGCAGGAGCTGGTTATCCTGTTGAATTTTACGATGTAGTATTCAAAATACCCAATTCTGATTTTCAATGGGGCCAAGTAAATCATAAGTTGTTATTTGAAAAAAGTGGTCAATTAACTGGTGGCGACTTGATTAAGGAGTTAGAGTTTAAAGATGATGGCCTATTCTACACTGTTTCTGAGAGGACCGTACATAGTGTTCGTTTTGCACCTGGTAAGAGATATACTTTTCAAGGAGGATTCCCGCTAACCCTCGTCCCCTTTGCAGGCATCGAAGGCCAATTCATAGCCCAAGGTCTCCCGGGCCAGTACATCGAAATGAAATCCTCCGACCCCAACACCCCCGCCATCCTCCAAAAAGACGACTACGACGGCACCAGCACTTGCACGAAATACCTCTTTCTCACTGGAATGGATCACACCGGCACGGAGGACATCTACGTGCCCACGCCCGGCGGCAACGTCTTCAACAACGACGGCTGGCAGTTTTTCCCTTGCAACCCCTGTCCGGCGAGTATCCCCAAACTAGACCCTGCCAGCGTCACTGTTGGCTGCGCGCCCGGTAAGGCTACGCTCATCCTGCAAAACCTCCGTCCCGACGAATGGGCCAACTGGTACACCGACCCCGATGCAATCCTGAACCTGGTGTACACGGGCGGCAACTTTTTCCAGCCTGACATCAACGGCCCAACGACCTACTATGCCCGGGTATACAGCGACGGCGGTTTGTGCGAATCTACCGTTATCTTGACCGTACCTGTTACGCCCATTGACCCGCCGCTGGTGTTTGATGTCTCCGGAGGAGGGGTGGTCTGCATGGGTGGCAACGGCGTTCCCGTGGATTTGAGCGGCTCGCAAACGGACATACTTTATCAATTGGTACGCGATGGAGTGCCCCTGAACCTATACCTCGGTGGCACCGGAAACGCCATTTCGTTTGGCTTGCAAACCTTGCCCGGCACCTACACCGTGGTGGCGCGTATCTACGGTACAGCCTGTTCGGCAACAATGAACGGCTCTGCCATCATTATGGGCAATCCGACGCAGGCACCCGATGTGCTGGCTTCCACCAATGCACCGTTCTGCCTGGGAACCAGCGATTTGCTCTTTTTTGAAATGGGTGGAGCGGCTACTGCCTGGTCCTGGACGGGCCCCAACGCGTTTACTTCCGCCTTGCAAAACCCCGTTATTTCCAACCCTGATCAAGGCGATATAGGCGATTACACATTGGTCATCAGCGCTGCCAACGGCTGTACCAATGTGCAAGTCGTTTTTGTTGATTTTCACACACAAGACCCTGATATTTGGGGGGAGATTGTTCGGCCTGATTGTCAGGTTCCTGTACCCGATGTGACGGTTGACCTCTCGGGTGATGCAACGCTGAGTGTATTGACCAATGCTACAGGCTATTATGTGTTTCCGGACCTGGAATGCGAAGGCACCTACACGACCACCCCTTCCAAAGACGGAGACGACCGAATAGGGGTAACAGTCTTGGATATGTTGGCCATCATGCGGCATATCTGGAATTCAACGCCGTTGGTTTCGCCGTATCGAATGATTGAAGCGGATGTCAACAAATCCAGTTCGATCACCTCTTTTGATGTCGCTGAAATCCGCAAACTGATTGTGGGGGATTACGATGAGTTTCCGGCTAATACGTCCTGGCGTTTTATACAGGGCAATTATTTTTTCCCCAACGCAAATCCCTTTGACCCGCCCTTCCCTGAAAACGACCCCTTGGCACCGATGGTTGCGGATGCTGTTTCCCCATTTTATGGCCTAAAAACTGGGGATGTAGTAGGCTGCGACCTTCAAAATGGTCCTGCAACCGTGAAGTTTTTGGCTTCAGACGAGTTTGTCTCCGAATGCGGGGAATGGGTAGACATCACCGTGGAGGATTTTGAAAACGTGGCGGGCTTCCAGTTTTCCTTGAATTGGGATGAGGCTATGATAGAATTCCTGGAATGGGAATTCCCGGGCGGCGTTTCTCCTTTGTCGGGGTTTTCGAACGTTTCGATTGGGGTTTCCGGGGTTGCAGATGGTCAGTTGGCCGTAGCCTGGATTGGCACTACCCCTGTCACCCCGGCGGAATCTTTGCCCGATGGCACCGTGCTTTTCAGAATCAGGTTCAAAGCCGTGGGGAACCTGGCCGGACCGACCGTTTTGGCCTTTACCGATATTCCTGCGGTTCGTCAGGTGGTGGATGCTGATTTTTTGCCACACGATATGTTGCAAGATGATGGGGTGCTAGAACGGTCGTTTTTACCAGCGCCCGTGCTTGACCCGGCCAGTGTGACGCTGGTGATGCAGGGCCAACAGGCCACCCTGATTTTGCTGAACCTACCAGCTGGGTTTGAGGCGGTATGGTATGCTGCGGATGGGGTTACGGAGCTTTATTCGGATTTGGCTAATTTGTTTCAGCCGGTCATGTCTGCATCCCAATATTTTTATGGAGCCATTCGAGAAATAGCCACCGGTTGCGAAAGCGATCAAATCCAGGTGCTGGTTTGTACCGCAAAGGCTGAGATTACTGCGCTTGCGGAAGTCTGTACGGGATCGGTGATAAATTTGCAAGAGACCGGTGGGGATGCCGTTTCCTGGCTTTGGTCGGGACCAAATGGTTTTTCGGCTACCGACCAAAATACCTCCGATCCGAATACCAACGTGCCCGGAAACTACACCTATTCGGTAGTGATAAACGATGGGTTAGGCTGCCAAGCGACGGCCACTAAAACGGTGGTGGTCAATGCTTTGCCGCAGGCTTTCAACCTCACCGGCCAAACCCTTTATTGCACCACCGACCCAGGCGCCCCCCTAGGCCTCAGCGGCTCCGAAATCGGCGTAAACTACCAGCTTTTCCAAACCGGCCTCCCTATCGGAGCACCCGTACCAGGAACGGGCGGGCCCATCTCTTTCGGATTTCAACCCGCCGGGGTTTACACTGTGGTGGCCACCCAAGTGGCGGGCGGATGTACCCGAGCCATGAACGGAAGTTTGAGCATTCAATCCTTCAACTGTACCATCGAAATTGCCGATCCCTGCAGCTGCAAAAACAACGCGACCAATCTGGTCAACGGGCAGTTTGACGAACGTATCAAAATCAATGCGCCCAGCTGGCAAAACTGGACGGTCAAATCGGTGAGCGGACTTTATTTGAACAACAGTCCTGCGCCTCCATCGGCTCCGGTTCCCGTTGCGAATGGCATGATATTCAATGCCTTGGGTGGAAATATGTTCGACCTCGAAGGTGTACTGGTGGATGCCATCGGATACACGATTACGGCCACGAATGGCACAACCGACCTGAGCATCCCGCTCCGCGCCTGCTATTATCCCAACCCGACCTTGTTGGAGGTGGGCGGTCCCTACTGCCTCAGCTCTCCCAATGTGACCCTAGCGGCT
>JALHPW010000159.1 GCA_022842255.1 Saprospiraceae bacterium
CTGCGGCTGGTGGAACCGTTTTGAACAATGGCAATACCCTTAGCCCAACGGTGAGCAGTGCAGGTACCTACACCCTTCAAGTCAACAATACCTCCAACGGGTGTACTGCAACCACCACTACCCAGGTAGGAAGTGATACCACCCCACCCATCGCTGCCATTGCACAACCCAACCTCTTGACCTGCTTGCAAGACCAGGTGACCTTGAATGGAATGGGCTCCAGTCAAGGCCCAAATTTTTCAGCATCTTGGGCTACTTCGGCAGGCAACATCCTTTCCGGACAAGGGACTTTTGAAATCGTGGTCAATGAAATCGGCAACTACGTTTTGACAGTGTTGAACCAACAAAACGGCTGTACCGAAACCGCACAAATACTGGTGCAAGAAGACATCAATACGCCCGGGGCCTTGATTTTGCCGGCCCCGGCACTGCATTGTAACCAGCCACAAATCACCCTATTAGGTTCCAGTCCCACGGTCGGGGCCTTAAACTATACCTGGACACCTGCGGCAGGTGGGCACATCGTTAGCGGGCAAAACTCTTCGACACCTTTGGTGGATGAGGCGGGCACTTACACTTTGCTGGTCACCAACCCGGCAAATGGTTGTAGTTCCAGCACAACGCTGACGGTAGCTGCTATCCCCGACCCCGTTTTCAATCCTTCGCTAACGCAGCCCAACTGTTTTGTGCAAACAGGTTCCGTGAATTTTGGTACCGTTAGTGGCGGACAAGGACCTTATTTGTTTTCGAATGATGGAGGGCAAAATCCGGGCACACAACCTTTGTTCAGTAACCTTGTCCCAGGCAATTACCCACTGGTTGTAAGCGACGCGAACGGTTGCACCGCTGCTGAGGTCGTTACAATCGATGCTCCTTTTATTCCAAGCTTAGACATTGCCGACATTCAAAAAATCGAACAAGGGGATTCGATTTTGCTTTCGCCTTTGACCAATATACCTCCCAGCCAAATTGCGTTCTGGCAATGGTCGCCCGCCGACGACCTTTCCTGTGATGATTGCGCAGCACCTTGGGCGAAACCCTTCCGCAGCCAATATTACACGGTCACGGTAGAGGACCTAGATGGCTGCAAAGCTGAGGAGCGAATCCTGGTTCAGGTCAGTCGCAAACGCCATATTTACCCGCCCACAGCATTTTCTCCCAACGATGACGGGGAAAACGACCGCTTTACGCTCTATACCAAGGGCGTCCGGGAAATTCGCCGACTGGCCATTTTCGATCGCTGGGGAGAAGAGGTATTCCTACGGAACAATTTCCAGCCCAACGATGATTCCTTAGGCTGGGACGGCACCTTTAGAGGTTCTCCTTTGACCCCGGCGGTATTCGTTTGGGCTGCCGAGGTAGAATTCATCGACGGGGAAGTCGAGGTGATTTTTGGGGATGTGACGGTTGTGCGGTAGTACCCCGGAACTCCGTTCCGGGGCAAAAAACGCTGTTCTGGGCAATAAAAAAAGCCGCTCCTTTTGGGGGCGGCTTTTTTAGATGTAAATCGGTGTGGGAGGAAGGATTAAATCGGTGTTTGAGCCAGTGTTTGTATTTCCCTAATTTGATATTGAAACGCGGTTAGGGAAAAAGGTCACAGGTTAGGGAAAAATAAAATTAATTTTTTTGTTAGCGCGTTTGTGTGCCCTTAAAAAAGGGGGCGACCAATGCCTCTTTTCTTGTTGTTTTGCGGCTGAAAAAAACGCCTGTTTAAGAAAATGTCATCCGCATTCTTTCGTCAAATTGCTGAAAGCCGCTGGTTCAACAGCCTCATCCTTTGGGTTATTGTAGCCGCCGGCGTACTGGTGGGCATTGAAACCTACCACCCGGAAGGTTCTCCCTTACGCGCCGTGTTGGAACGCGCCGACCTTGCTATCCTCCTGATTTTTACCGCCGAATTTGTCATCAAAATACTTGCAGAGGGCGCTAAGCCCTGGAATTATTTCCGCGACCCCTGGAATATATTCGACTTCAGTATTGTGGCAGTTTGTTGGCTGGCGCATGTTTTGCCCGATATGAATACGGGTTTTGTGTCTGTTATCCGGCTTGCCCGGGTGCTGCGGGTCATGCGACTGGTGCAAGCACTGCCCCAATTAAAAATGTTCATCAACGCGATGCTCAAGAGTATCCCAAGCATGGGGTATGTGGGCATTTTGTTGCTGCTGCTGTATTATATTTATGGGGCGATGGGGGTGTTCATATTCAGTGCAAACGACCCTTTTCATTTTGGCTCGTTGGGTACCGCCATGCTTTCCTTGTTTCGGGTAAGCACCCTGGAAGGTTGGTCGGAAATCATGTACGTCAATATGTTTGGCTGCAACGACCCCAAATGGGGTTATGGACCGGAATCGGGTTGCAACACCCCGGAAGGGCATGGGGCGGCGGCTGTGGCGTATTTTGTTTCGTTCGTGCTGTTCGGCACCATGATTGTGCTTAACCTTTTCATTGGCGTAATCATGAACGCCATGGATGAGGTACGCAAAGAGCATGAATCGGAAGAACGGCTAGCCAGGAAAGAGGCGGATGAACATCATCTGGAGGATGATATCGCCGAACTTCACGCCCAATTGGACGCCATCAAAGAACAGTTGGACTTTATCGCATTTCGGGTGAAGAAATAGCTATTCTACCTTCTCCCCGCGCTTGTTGATGTTAAAAAAATTGACCCCGTCCTTACTCACATAGGCCTTCCCGCCGGAAAAATCCTCTGCATCGGCATAGCAGCACAGGATTTCATTGGTACGCACATTGCGGAAGGCAAGTTTGTTGCCTACGTAGCCTCGTTCCATATCCTCCACGATTTTTGCTTTGGCAAAACTGCGGAATTTGTCGTCGGGTGTGGTGTGGGTACCGGACTGGGTATTTGAAGTCTGTTGCGTGGGGGTAGAGACTTTGTTGGTTGGTTTGGTTGCTGGTTTAGCATCCGGAATTTTGACGGTTGATGTGGGGTTTTGATTTTCTTTAGGGACCTCGTCTTGTTTTGTGGGAGCGTCCGAGGCGGGCTGTTTAGGCACGGCAGTTTGTGTGGTCTGCTCCTTTTCAGGAAAAAGGAAATCCTTCAAGCTCCAGCCCAAAATGCCCATTAAACTGGCTACGATTCCCAGTATGAGCCCCCATTTTTCCAAAAAACCTTTCTCGTTTGAAGCCACCTGCGTCCTATCATAGGCTTTTACATCAAATCCGGTTTGTGTAAGTACTTCATCCGTCCAATCCGTTGGAATGCCGTGCGCCAAATCGAGCATTGCCCGATTGATCCGTGCGCGCTCGGGACGGTAATCATCGTCGTTGATTGTGCCCGCATGGTAGTCGTTCATCAAGGTATGGTACCGGGCTGAGTGATGGGCGGCGGTACCGCTACGCTCCTGGTCTCCGTAGTGCCTGCATAGCAGTAGGCTTGCCTCTATAGCGGCTTCTAGTTTGCCTTTGGCTAGGAGGTTTTCTAGTAGGTGGCGGGCGGTGGACATGGTGGGTGTTGTTTTCGGGGCGAAATTTAGGGGTTTCTCTGATGATTGGTGTGTATAGAAATCACATCTAACATATGGTAACCTATGACTGAAGTCGAGGTTACTATATGCTTCTTGGAAAAGGGATAGTAATACTACCCTTAATATGTTTTGAGGTCACCGAAAACCAGGGCTAAACGATTGAATATGAAAATATTCTTACTTGACTATCCGCATATCGTACAGTATTAGTTCTCGAAGGAATTGCCCTGGCCTTTAGACCGGGGATATGAGGGATATTGTGAAATGTAGGGCTTTAGCCCTTGTTTTTAAGGGCTAAAGCCCTGATTTGCATTTGTTCCTTTTCAACCCCACTGTACAATATGAGGATTGTCAGGAATCCATTTTTAGAAACAATAATGTACGCCAAAATTAAAACCGTTTCCAAAATCAAAATCCTGAAGGTATCCAAGCTCGAACCCAATTTTCTTGATATTTCCTAATACCTCAAAATTCCAAGAACCAACCACATCACCAACACCTGACACCCCAACAAATGTATAAAATCTAATTTTTTTTTGCATATTGTTGAGGATTCTATATCCCCCTGCCACACCCCATCCAGGATAAACTCTTTTGTAGTCATCAAACAATAAAGGGGATTTATTCAAACCTAAGCCGAAAGAAATAAGCCCACCAAATCTTTTAGCCAACAAATAATGCGCTAATATAGTATGATATCTTTCTGGTTCATAACCATCAACTGCGAAGTAACCATATGTAACACCTATAGCCTGATCAAATTTATCATTTTTTACCACATCTAATCTCTGTGGGTTAATGTCCGCAGTTTTGTTTTTGCTTTCCTCAGATGTTGCTGTGCGATTGATTCCTTCTAGGTTTTGCTCTATAAGTTCAGATGGCTTATTCTCCTTGATAAAGAAATAAAAATCCTCATTCAAGTACCCTGATTGATCTGGCTGCTGTTGGCGATTACTTTTGTCAGCTACATCACGTCGGGTGTTCTTTAACACAACTTCTAGCTCAAGGCCTGGAGTTTTCAAATGTTTTATCAACTGGGATGTATATAAACTAAGCCCATCTTCACCATTCAAATCCGCTAGCCCCCCAGAAGTAGTGGCGTATGATACGACTAAGTCTGAAAAATTGTAATTTTCATCAAACAACCCCTGTCTCAAACTCATATCTCCTCTTTGGATTTTGAAAGCGCGACAAGCATCAAGAATGATAATATTTATTGGATTATTCCCTTCCTTCATCTTACTAACTATACCATTTATCGGCACACAGTATGCCTCGATTTCATCTTCATGGGTCAATTCCGAGGTAATCGGTACTAGCTAATTCCTTTCATCTTTCTGTACTCCGTGTCCACAATAATAGAATAGCGCAACGCCGCTCCTATGCTTTATCTTCCTTCCAAAATTTATCACCACTTTATTGATAGAATCCTGATCAAGATCATCAAAATAGTCCACCTCGAATCCAGCAGAGGAGAGTACATCGTACATTGCCTTTGCACTGTTAACGGGCGTTTGCCCCAAGGAGGCGTATTCATAATTGCCATTTCCAATAACCAAAGCAAACCGAGGCTGTTGAGCCAACAATAAACTCGCAAAAAGAAGAAACGAAAATAAAAGACAGGTACGGACCATATGGCAGGAGGATTGTTTCGCTGCAAAGAAACACTTTCCAGACATTATCAAATTAACACATGGCCACATTTTTACCCGCCAAAGCCCAAGCGGAGCTGGGAACCCATTGCCCACATTAGTCACATTGACCACATTTATCCCATTGGCCACATTTCATCAAATTGACCACATTTATCAAAGGGCCTGCAACTCCACCAATTTCCGATAAATCAACCCTTCCCGCATCAAACTTTCGTGCGTACCCCGCTCCACAATCCGGCCCGCATCGAGCACGATGATTTCATTCGCATGTTGCACCGTACTGAGTCGGTGGGCGATGACGAGTGCGGTGCGGTTTTCAAGGAGCCGTTCGAGGGCTGCTTGTACGAGTTTTTCAGATTCGGAATCGAGTGCGGAAGTTGCTTCGTCGAGAACGAGGATGGGTGGGTTTTTCAACAAGGCACGGGCAATGGTGAGGCGTTGGCGTTGTCCGCCGCTGAGCTTGGAACCGCGGTCGCCGATATTGGTATCATACCCTTCGGGGAGATGGATGATGAATTCATGGGCGTTGGCAGCCCGGGCCGCCGCTTCGACCTCCTGCATGGAAGCACCCGTTGTCGAAAACGCAATGTTGTTGCGCACCGTATCATTAAACAAAATCGCCTCCTGGCTCACAATGCCCATAAGTGCGCGCAGGTCGTGCAGGCGCAAGTCCCGGATGTCTTTCCCGTCCAACATGATTTGCCCTTCTGAGGGATCATAAAAGCGTGGCAGCAAATCAGCCATGGTGCTTTTGCCAGCACCGGAAGCGCCCACTAGGGCCACTATTTTGCCCTTGGGAATTTCCAATTGGATGTTTTCCAAGGCCCCGCGTTCGGCGTTTGCGTATTTGAAGGAGAGGTTCCGGAATTCAATTTTCTCTTTAAATTCATTGATTTCCAAGGCATTATCCGCATCGCGAATCGCAACTGGGGCATCCAAAACCGCTTCTACCCGCTCCAATGCTCCCATGCCCTTGCGGATGCTGTAAGTGGCTGCGGAGAATGCTTTGGCTGGTTCCGTGATGGAGTAAAAAGCATACAGGAAGGTGATAAAAACGGGTCCCGAAATCTGGTCGGCAAAGACCTGTTTTGCCCCAAACCATAGCAGGGCAGATGCCACGGCAATCCCCAAAAATTCGGAAAGCGGCGAAGCCAAATCCCTTCGACGGGACAGCCGGGTAAGGGTGCGGGCATAGCCCTCGTTTTCGCGTCCAAAACGTTCACTCTGCCATTGCTCCGCGTTAAAGCCTTTTATAATCCGTAGCCCACCCAGGGTCTCCTCCACCAGCGACATCACGGTCCCCAGGCGAGATTGAGCTTCGCCCGATTGCTTGCGCAGGGTTTTGCCAATACCCCCAATAATGACCGCGCTGAATAATATCAGCACAAATACAAAGCCCGTGAGCGAGGGGGATACCCACAACATATAGGCCAGGCTCCCGGTAATTACGATAGGCTCCCTGACAAGCGCTTCCATAACGCCCATAATGCTCCATTCCACTTCCTGTACATCCGCCGAAAACCGGCTCATTAGGTCGCCCTTACGTTCTTCTGAAAAAAAGGAGAGTGGAAGGTCTAGCATTTTGCGCAACATTTTTTGCCGCAAATCGCGCACAATGCCGTTCCGAACCGGAGCTAAAAAATACAACGAGAGATACCGAAACAGGTTTTTTCCCAAAAAAGTAAGCACTAAAAACCCACAAACAATGAGCAGGGCACCCTCGCGACCATAGTTCAGGAGCAATTGCTCAAAGAAAATATCCAGTTGGTGCTGAATGCCTGTACCTGAGGAAGTGAGGGGCTGACTTTGAGTCAGTCCCTCACTTGGCCCATTCGGGTTAAAAAGTATCTGTAAAAAAGGCAGGAGCGCAGGGATGCTGACCACCACAAAAAGCGACATCAGGATATTGCAAACGATGGCTAGGGAGAGCAGACGTTTGTAGGGAAGGTAGTAGCGGAGGAGTCGGAGCATCTTATTTCTTAAAAGCCAATTTCTCAAGCATTTCGCTCGCAATAGGGTCGGCATAAATGCCATAACTGTTCACCAAAATGCCCTTGGAGCCATTGGTCAAAGCCGAAATAGCATAGATAATCACCTCATCGGAAGGATCCGTCTCCCCTTCAAGCCGGAAGAATTTGTCCACCTGAAAATCATGGTGAAAAAGCGAGAAGCCGCCCGCACGGCACTCCAGGCAATTTTCTTTAAGGTTGAAATCTTCGGTATAGCCAGCTTTACGAAGTTCGTCGGTGATTTCAATAAGCGTCTTTTCCATATCCAATGCGTTTGATGGCTGTTTGCCGTGTATAGACTGCAAATTTACGGTTTATATACCATTCAATACTTGGACCAGCGCTGCCAACGCAGCGCCACTACCACTAAGACGATGCCCATTGCTATCAGTGCCGTGAGGCCCACCATTTCGGAGGCCGCGTCTGGCACACTGTTTCTTTTTAGATAGATCCCCAAGAAGGCCCAGGCTACTGCCAAACCATGCCCAAGGTTGTTTTGCCGAAATAAAATAAAAATGGCAGCCAAGGCTCCTATAACAATCAACAAAACAGCCCAAAAAACCTCGCCCATGCTTCCTCCTTCCCAACCCCGACCGACCAAAAGTGCGGTAATATTGGCAATTGTGGCTACCGAGATCCAACCTTGATAGATGCCCAATGGCCAATGCGCTATTCCTTTCTCCAGGTTATTTGACTTCGAGCGGCCTACCCCAATCTTTTCATTGAGACTCAACAGGGTGAACAAAAAGCCGAGCATGATGACCACCGAGATCTCCAACTGCTCCCAATGCCAGGCAAACATCCAGGCAGTATTCAAAACACAGGTAGCGACAAAATACCAGCCAATTTTATCCACGATTGGTCCAACTCGGGCATTCAAAGCCGGTCGAAACAGCGCAACCACCTGAAAACCAATAAACACTGCGAGCCAGAGGTAAATAATTCCCCAAATAGAAAAGGTCAGGCCCGCTGGGGTAAACAGATTGGGATATTGATCGGAGAGTTCACCCGTGTTCTTGCCATTTAAGGGAAGGGCATTCGCCAAATAATTGACGACCAAAACAGCCAAGAATGCCAGGGTATTGGCAAGAATCAGGATACGCGTTAAAGGTTTCATGTGTAACATTTAACCCTTAACAACAGGAATCCGCTGAGGTTCTAAAACGCAAGCAAGGATGCCCCAAAACAAGGGTCAGCGCTTACCCACCCCGTGTTTGAACAAGGACCGCATAGCCAGCAACATACTGACCAGGGATAAAAATGCGCCCATCAAAAAGGGGGCCCCCGGAAACTGAACAGATGCACTGGGATCGGTGAAATACGCAAACAAGTTGGTCATCAACAAAGGTCCAATGATAGAGGTCAGGCTGATCAAACTGGTCAACGCCCCTTGTAATTCCCCTTGTTCATTGGCCGGGACCTGCCCCGAAATGATGGCTTGCAAGGACGGTCCGGCAATGCCGCCCAAAGAAAACGGAATCATAAAGGCAAACATCATCCAGCCTTGATCGGCAAAGGCAAACAACACAAAACCCAAAGCATACAACCCTAAACCAATGAAAACGGAATTGCGTTGACCAAATTTTGGAATCAACACACGGGTGAGCCCACCTTGCACGATGGCGGTCATCAAACCCACAAAGGCCAACGAGTACCCCACCCAGCGTTCGTCCCAGGCAAATTTTTTCATCGTGATGTAGGTCCAGGTGCTTTGATTGGCATGACCGGCCACATAGATAAAAATCAAGGAAGCCACCAAACTTAGGATAACCGGATATCGACGGAGGCTCAACAGCGAACCTATTGGATTGGCCCGCTTCCAATCAAACGGGCGGCGATTTTCGGGGGCAAGTGATTCAGGCAGTATAAAATAGCCGTAAAGCCAGTTGAGCATCGCCAATCCGGCTGCCACAAAAAACGGTGCACGAATGCCAAAGTAATAAGAGACGACTCCACCAATCAGTGGACCAATGATGAATCCAACCCCAAATGCGGCGCCCACCAGACCAAAATTCTGCGCGCGTTTTCC
>JALHPW010000160.1 GCA_022842255.1 Saprospiraceae bacterium
GTGATGAACCTGTTCAATGGGACCCAGTATCAGGAACCCGGAAACCAAGGCCCCAGCAGTACCCAAAGGCGCTTCCCGTTTATCCGAACCAATTTTAAATCCTGGTCTAAAGTGTGGGACATGCGGGAATTCGACATGGTTTTGACGGATGAAGAGCGGTTCAAACAACAACGTGTTATGCTTAGTATGACGCAACTGCGTCAAAATGTGGATTCACTGGCGGTCAAAATCAGCGATACGGAACAATTGGTGGTGACGGATATGCTGCTCAATGTAAAACGTCCGCTGATCCAACCCGCAGTAAAACAAGAGCCTGTCCCGCAAACAACCCCAGCAGCCGACCCCAAAGCATTGCCCAAGAAATTAGGGAACAAACTGAGTAATATCGGGAAAACGGGGCAGCCCGCTATAGAAAATCCAAACCGGGCATCCAATTCTGGCCCTAATCTGGCCGTTCAGGAGCTCAACAAACCCTTGAACCAATATCCTTCCCTGATTGAGACATTTCGTCCCCGCGATCGCAGCACCTTGCTCAAAGAAGCCAAAACACGCAATGGGATTCATAAAAGTGGGGTAGAGACGCGCAAAACCCAGGTGACCGCCCGACGTTTGGATTGGGTGAAAACGGGGTATGAACTTTACAACAAGTATAGTTTTGCCCTGGTTTGTTTTGTGTTTTTGTTCATTGGGGCCCCCATGGGCGCCATCATTCGCAAAGGTGGGTTTGGGTACCCAATCCTGGTGTCCATCATCTTCTTTGTCACCTTTGTTTTTTTGGCCATTTTGTGCAAAAAATTGGCGGAAACTTATCTACTGACCCCGTTTTGGGCTGCCATGACGCCTTGTATTATCCTGGCAGTGTTTGGCTTGTACGTGACGCGCAAGGCCATGAACGACTCACAATTGTTTAGCACAGAAAGATTGGAGCGCTTCTTTTTCCGATTGCGACTGGCTCGAAAACAAAAAACTGCGCTGGACGCTTCATGAAGTATATTTGGGAAAATAACTGGTTTTTTATCCCAACAGCCATGTTCTTTGGGTTTTGTGGGGTGCTAGCGATTCTGGTTCCTTATGGCCAGGAACTGCTGTTTTTCAATGACTTGCGGTTTGAACCCTTCAATACCATTTTTCGCCTGCTCACGTATGGTGGCGAGGCGGTAGCCTATTTGATTGTTGGGGTGGTTTTGCTGTTCTGGCGGCCACGTTTTGCCTTGATGATTGCGTTGATGGGCATTTTGGCCTTGCCTGTAATGTATATGATGAAGGATGCCATCGGGGTAGACCGGCCAATTACCTTTTTGGAGAAAAAATCCGTCGCGCAGCAGGTTGTTTTGGTGCCGAGTATCCACCTGAACCGTGGGCAAACAAGTTTTCCATCCGGGCATACCATGGCGGCTTTTGCTTTATGCAGTTTGCTTTCCCTGATGCTTGGCCGGAAACGCGCGCAGTGGGGGTTATTATTTGCCTTCTTGGCTATCTTGGTGGGCGTTTCCCGGATATTTTTGGTTCAGCACTTTTTGGTCGACGTCTTGGCTGGGGCTGTTTTGGGCTTATTGCTCAGTGGTTTGGTTTGGATTACCTCTGCCAAATACCTACCATCTAATTTCAACCGCAAACTTTAAACCGTCCACCGTAAACCGAATACCGTAAACCGTAAACCGTAAACCATGTACATCCTCCGCAGATTGGCTTATGGAATATTGGTGCTGGTGCTGGTGGTGGCCACCATCACAGGAATCATATTTCTGGCTCCGGTGGACCCGGCCCAACTCACCTTTGGACAACGCAGCGATGTGAGCACCGTAAAAGCCAAAACGGCTGAACTTGGATTGGACCAACCCTTGTACGTGCAACTCGGGAAATACCTGACTGATATTTCGCCGGTGTCTATTTTGGCGCAAACCCCTGATAATCAAAGAAAATATAAGGCGGTAGCGTTGTTTTCAGTTGGCCACAATGAGGCACTGGTACTCAAAATGCCTTATCTCCGAGAGTCGTACCAATCGGGACGCCCGGTCACGGAAATCCTGGTAGATGCTATTCCAGCCACCGCTTTATTGGCGGGGACCGCCATGCTCCTGGCAACCATATTGGGCTTGCTTTTTGGTGTTTTTGCTGCCTTGAGGCCCCATTCTTGGGTCGACCATCTGGTATCGGCCGTTTCGGTTTTTGGCTACTCTTTGCCTTCTTATGTAGCCGCGATGCTATTTTCACTCATTTTTGGGTTTGCAATGGGCGAATGGACGGGACTTGAAATACAATGCAGTTTGTTTTTGATAGATGATTTTGGGGAATGGCAACTTCGTTGGCGCAACCTCCTTTTGCCGACCCTCGCACTTGGGCTTCGGCCGGTTGCCTTGATTACCCAACTCACCCGTAGTGCTATGCTGGATGTGCTGTCACAGGATTATGTACGGACGGCGACAGCCAAGGGACTTTCTCCAAAAACGGTGGTGCTCAAGCACGCTTTGCGCAATGCTTTGAATCCATTGGTTTCTGCAATCTCAGGTTGGTTTGCAGCCCTGCTTACCGGAGCCTTTTTTGTGGAAAATGTGTTCAATTTCAAGGGTTTAGGAGATGCAACCGTTAATGCCTTGCTCAATTTTGACATCCCAGTCGTGCTAGGTTGTGTGCTGTTTACCTCAGCGGTTTTTATCGTGGTCAATTTGATTGCCGACCTGTTGTATGCCTGGTTGGACCCTCGGGTTCGGGTGGGGTGAATGCTATAAAAGCTTTATTGAACCACAAAAGGCACAAAAGAACACAAAAGATAATCGCGCTTTTGTGTCCTTTTGTGCCTTTTGTGGTTCAATAAAACGAATCAGCCGAGATCAATAAGACCACATATCATGCTCCCTAGCAAACAACTCGTTCTTGATTTTATCGGATTCCATCAATAGGTCGAGTCCACTGTACATATCCTGCAAACGCAGGTCTTGTACATTGTTTTCCTTCGTGATATAGGAAGCGAAATATCTTTTTTCAAAAATATCTTCCCAGGTGGTCGTGGCAGAGTAATTCTCTCCATGGGTGATGGCCTTGTGTTGGGCGAGCAAGGGTCGCGCTGCTGGGTAGTACACCCAAAAGAGTGGCATTTCATACTTGAAATTCCCGTTTTCATCCTTCACATCGATAATGGGGGCAATGCCAAGAATACGGCTGCGGAGCGTACTGGTTTTGGTGTCAAAGAACCAAGACTCCTTGATTCTGAAGCGTTTAACATCCTCCCAGTTTGTTTCGTTTTCTACGACTTTCACCTCTTCGGTATAATGCTCGGGTTCGAAAATAATGATGGTATCGCGTCTGTAAAGCATGCTGCGGATGTCACTTGGACTAAGCCGCTTGCTGAATTTATCATCCTCCGTGCTATACACGTTGAGCTCGCCCGCCAGCGCCGCATCGGAAAGTACCTTGAACAGCGGGGATTCCGGCGCGGAAAATGGGAGGTTCATTTTTTCGCGCACATCCACCACGCGCCAAATGCGTCGTTCCCACAAAATATCCGCTTCACGGAGCGGCTGATAGGGTAGGGTGACGCGATCTTTCATAACGTCTCGCTCGGTGATGTCGTCGAGCGGTTGTGGCGATTCGATGGGTTCGGGGTCTTGCGCGAAGGCAAAATTGAGGGAAAGGAGCATGGCTCCGCCTAGGCAACCCATGAGGCGGGCTGCCCGAGGTGACAACAGTTTTGTCATGTCGGGAAATGTTTAGTAATGAAAAGATAAAAGAATAACAGGGCTCCGTCGTACACGGAACCTACTTACAAAGCCTTGGTTTTCAGCAAATTGTTGCTCGTAAATCGTAATCGGCGGGAGTGGCGGAGATTTGGAAATTAGGATATTGGGATATTGATTATAGTCATGATGGACTTAAACTTCCCATATCTTAATTGTCAAATTTCTTTCCCTGCGGAAACGGGTTGGGTAGCTGTTGTATTTCCACTGTTAAAAATTTTAACAAGTAATCCAATGGGCAAACTCCAGTAGCGAGTCGAACTGATGGTCGATTTTCATGCGGGAGAGTGCTGCCACATCCTCTATTTTGCCCCGAATCAGCACGGAGCGAATGCCAAGCGTTTGGGCAAATTCCATGTCGGACACCGAATCGCCCACCATCCAGGCATCTTCAAAATCGATGTCGGGAAAATCAGCCAATGCCAACCAAGCCATACCAGTAGCGGGTTTTCGGCAAGTGCAGCCAGCATCTGCCCGGTGCGGACAATGGTACACGCGATCAAACCGCCCACCTTCTGCTTCCACAAATGCGTGCATTTTTTGGTGAACGGAATGTAGTTCAAGTTCCGTCATCAAACCTTTTCCCACACCCGCTTGGTTGGTTACGACCACGATACGCCCGAATTTTTTGGAGAGCAAACGCATGGCCTCCCCCAAGCCTTCCGTGGGAAGGAATTCGCTGGGGGATTTGATGTAATCGCCTGGTATTCTGACGTTTAGGACGCCATCTCGGTCTAGGAACAGGGTGGGCATAATAGCTAAAATGTGCAACGGTAAATAAAAGGACAATTTGAGGACGAACTCAAAACCAATTACCCCGCCAACACCCCCACCTGGCGCAACACATTCTTGGCTACCTCCAAAAACGCAGTCGCAACCACTGGATTGTCGTTTTGCAGTATTGCAGGCATCCCGGAATCACCGCCCTCGCGTACACTTTGTACGAGTGGGATTTGCCCAAGAAGAACCGAATTGCTTTCGCGGGCCAGTTTTTTTCCGCCGCCTTGTCCGAAGATAAAGTATTTATTATCAGGCAGTTCTGCGGGTGTGAACCAGGACATGTTTTCTACTACCCCTAAAATTGGGACGTTGATTTGTGGAAGTAAAAACATGTTCAAAGCCTTGATTGCATCGGCCAGCGCAACGTCTTGGGGAGTGGTGACCAGCACTGCGCCTGTAACTGGCACGGTCTGAACCAACGTGAGCTGCACATCTCCAGTGCCTGGAGGAAGGTCCACGATGAGGAAATCCAATTCCGGCCACAACACTTCGCTGACGAACTGTTTGATGATGGCGGCCAAACGCGGGCCACGCAACACCACAGCCTGTTCTGGCTCAATGATAAACCCGATACTGATGCACGGGATGCCGTGCCCTTCGAGCGGAATCATGCGTGGTACCCCGGTGATGTCGCGCACTTTGGGGCGTTCGCCCACTAGTCCAAGCATGGTGGGGATACTCGGACCATACACGTCGGCATCGAGCAAGCCCACCCGAGCGCCCAATTGTTTGAGTCCGAGTGCCAGGTTGACGGCCACGGTGCTTTTTCCCACACCTCCCTTTCCGCTGGCTACTGCGATGATGTGTTTGATTTGGGGGACAGCGTTCGGCATCGGAACGCCATCGGTGGCCCTGGCCACAAAGTGGGCATTGACCTGCGCTTGGGGGAAAACCTCCGCAATGGCCCCGATACAAGCGAAATTCAGCTCCG
This sequence comes from Saprospiraceae bacterium, assembly GCA_022842255.1. Classification (GTDB taxonomy): domain Bacteria; phylum Bacteroidota; class Bacteroidia; order Chitinophagales; family Saprospiraceae; genus M3007. The sequence goes on from JALHPW010000160.1 coordinate 5,446, forward strand.
CCTTCCCTTGCATTTGCAGGCTGGGAATGGCAAGTTTAAAATTGACGTTATTCCCTTCTATTTCAAGGTCTTGCACCATGTTCGCTGTGATGATGTCCCGACCCGTTTGTGGGTCGCGGACCTGGCGCAGGGCGTTGAGTATTTGTTCTCTATCCATGATTTGTTATTTCGCCGGTACTAACCGATTTTAAAGGCAATTGTTTTCACACGTTTGGTGGGCTGTCCATCGGGCATTTTTTCTTCCAAAACCATATCTTGTGCAGCTGGGATTTCAAACACGGATTTCATGTCGCGAATCCGCGCAGCAGGCACACCAGAGGCTTTTAATCTGGTCATTGCCTCCTGGAGCGTCAGTTTTTTGATTTGTTCCTGAAGTATAACATTGAGTTGGTCCCGGTTTGAAACCCTGGCAGTATTGGTTTGGAAATCAGGGTTTTGCAACAATTCATTCAATCCAAGAGCCGTGCAAAGGTGGGAAAATTGTCGTTCCGTACCCACGGCTAAAAGCAGGGTTTGTGCATCGGCGCAAATATAGGTGTCGCCATACGGGGCAATATTAGGGTGGCGGGTGCCCATGCGCTGTGGGATGTGCCCGTTCATCAAATAGTTGCTGGCCTGATTCGCCAGGGAAGCAAGGGCCGATTCCAACAAGGAGGTGGTAACGGTACATCCCTCACCACTGCGTTCCCGCTGTAAGAGGGCAAGCAAGATGGCCTCTTTGAGTTGGTGCGCGGCCAATATATCAATCAAGGCTACGGGTAATTTTACCGGCGGACGTTCAGCCTCGCCATTCATGTAAAGAAATCCTGCCTCTGCTTGCAATACCGCATCGAACGCTGGGCTTTCATCCTCCGGATCGGCGTAGGAATTGAGTTGAGCGTAGATAAGTTGTTGGTTTTCAGCGCGAAGTGAGTCGGAATCAAATCCCATTCGCCGAGCGGAGGAGGGTTTGAAATTGGAAATGACCACATCGGCAGCTAAGGCGATTTGTTTGGCAGTAGCGCGGTCGGTCGGATCGTTCAGGTCCAGCAACAAATGTTGCTTGCCCCAGTTTACACTACACCAATAAGCAGAAATGGGAGAAGTTGGGTCCTCAGAAGGTTGTTTCCAGCCACGGGTGACGTCGCCTCCAGTCGTTTTGTTCTCGATTTTGATGACTTCAGCGCCTAGTTCGGCAAAGAACATTCCTACGGCCGGACCAGCCAAAACACTGGCAAATTCAACTACTTTTAGGCCCTTGAAAAATTGATGTTGCATATTGTACATCGGAACTCCGTTCCGGGATACTAAACGCCCCGGAACAGCGTTCCGGGTTACTATTATGAAAATATTCACCGCCACCCAAACCCAAGCCTGGGACCGATACACCATTGAGCAAGAGCCGATTACGTCCATCGATTTGATGAATCGGGCGGTTCAGGTGTTGACAGACTGGTTCGCCTTGAATTACACCTCAAACCGCCCTGTAGTGGTGTTTTGCGGTACCGGTAACAATGGCGGCGACGGGATTGGTCTGGCCAAACTATTGAACTGGCTCAATTTCGACGCGAAGGTAGTGGTGTGTGATTTCGCAGCGAAGCGAAGTGTAGATTTTGAGGCACAAATTGACAGTATTTCGCAACAGAGGAGTATTGAAGTCGAATGGCATTCAAATGCCCAATCCTTGCCAGTGATTCCTTCCAACGCATTAATAGTAGACGCGCTTTTTGGCTCGGGACTCAACCGGCCATTGGAGGGTACTTGGGCACAAGTGGTTGAATATCTCAATCAGTTGCCCAATGAAGTGCTTTCGATCGACCTGCCAAGTGGGCTTTTGGCGGATGCGCACACGCCGGGCGCGGCGGTGGTTCGAGCGACGCAAACCTTTAGCTTCGAGCGCCCCAAACGCGCCTTTTTCTTTCCAGAAAATGCGGAAAGGGTAGGGGAATGGTCTTTTCGAAGTATTGGATTACATCCCGCATTTGAAGAAAAAAACGATTCCTTCTTTCATTTTTTGAGCGAAAGAGACGCGGTATCGCTGTTCCGTCCGCGCTCAAAATTTGCGCACAAAGGCACCTTTGGACATGCGTTAATGGTGGCAGGGAGTTTTGGGAAAATGGGTGCCGCGGTGTTGTCTGCGCAGGCTTGTCTTCGTTCCGGCGCAGGTTTGTTGACCGTACATGCGCCGCGCTCCGGCAACATTATTCTACAAACCAATGTACCAGAAGCCATGGTCAGCGCTGATCACCGGGCGAAATATTGGGCGGAAGTACCTGATTTGCAGGTGTATGCAAGTATTGGTGTGGGGCCGGGCATTGGGAAAGAAGCGGAAACGGCGGTGGCTTTGGGGCGACTTTTGCGGGCTTATGACAAACCGCTCGTGATGGATGCAGACGCGCTGAACTTGCTTTCTGAAAACCCTGACTTTTGGGCGTTTTTACCCAAAAACTCCATTTTGACACCCCATCCCAAAGAATTTGAACGCCTTTTTGGGAAATCAGCAAATGATTTCCAACGCAATGATTTGCAACGGGAAAAAGCGCAGGAGCATGGGGTGTTCATCGTCTTAAAAGGCGCACACACGGCCATCGCCTGTCCGGATGGGGAATGTTGGTTCAATTCGAGCGGTAATCCCGGCATGGCTACCGGAGGCTCGGGCGATGTGTTGACGGGTATCCTTACCGGACTAATGGCACAAGGCTATGCTCCCAAAGCTGCTGCGCAGCTCGGGGTGTACCTGCACGGTTTGGCGGGCGATTTTGCGGCTGCAGAGCTCAGCCAGGAGGCCTTGACAGCTGGGGATATCATAGATTATCTGGGAGATGCCTGGCAGGAAATCAGGGCCTCATTCCTTGTTTTGTGAAATGTTGAAGCAACTCCAGGGTTGCCGCTTTCAATGGGCCAAAACGATAAGTGAGCAGCACACCGATGCCAAATACCATTGATTTTGAAATGGTTGCAACCCAAAAGTTGTGGCTCATAAGACCTGTCAACCCAGTTATGACCACTACAGGCAACAAACTCAAAAGCGCTTTGCCTGCAAAACCCAGTACTGGGCCAAATTCCACCTTGCACCATTTGGCTAACCACCAGAGCAAGCCTAACTCCACTGCAAATTTGGCGGTCGCGCGCGACCAGGCAGCCGACTCCGCGCTTGGGTTTTGATACAAGAAGCATATCAGGCTAAGGCACAGTACCGCACTGAATATCAACATCCAAACCAGCCAAAACTGAGGTTTACCCAGTCCTTTTACCAATTGTGGGAAAGGAGCGCAAAGGCTGCGAACCAAACCTGCCAAGCCAAACGCGATAAATAACGGAGCCGCTGGAAGCCATTCAGTCCCAAAACAAACCAGAACAATCTCCTTTGAAAACAAGGCCATCGCCAGATAGATGGGAAAGAGCAGCAATACGATTTCCCGGCTAGAGCGCTCGAAAAAGGACTGCAATTGGTGTTGGTCGTGCCGAATCCGGGCAAAAAGCGGGAACGCTACCCGGGTGACCACATATCCCAATCGGGCAGTAGGCAGCATCAAAAAAGTAAATGCCAGGTTGTAGTACCCGAGGGCCGTTGCGCCCAGCCATTTGGCTATGATCAACTTGTCGAGATAGTTGGAAAAGAAATCTGCCCAACGCGAACCGAGCTCGAAAGCGCCAAAGCGGAGGAACGGTTTGATTTCCGCGAACCGACCGATTTTAAGCAAATGAATGGGCAGTATTCGGCGCCCCATCCAGATACAA
>JALHPW010000161.1:0-6767 GCA_022842255.1 Saprospiraceae bacterium
AGGCTCACGCCTTTCAGCACTTCCACATCGGAGCGGGTGGGGTAAGAAAACTCAATGTTTTCAAAAGCAATGTTTCCGCGTAAACGACCCGCTTGCACACCGCCACGCGCACGTTCTTCTATCTCTGAGGGCGATTTCAAGATTTCGCGGATGCGTTCGGTGGCCCCCACTGCGCCTACCAACTCGGTGTAAAAATTGCCCAAACTGGCAATACTTCCCCCAATCACCGCGGTATAGGTGATGAACGCAATCAAATCGCCGCCCGTAAATTTACCCGGGGTGCCCACTGGCAAATGCGCATCCAATTGTACCATGTTCATCCCGTACAAAATCACAAAAAACAGGGCCCCAAAAAGCATGGTAATGATAAACACCGCGAAGATGGCGCGGCCTTTTGCGTAACGCATAGACACATTCACGACCTCCCCATTGGAACGCCCATAGCGCTGGGATTCAAAGAGTTCGTTGGTAAAAGCTTTTACCGCATGGATGCTTTGCAGGGTCTCGTCAAGGATGGTATTGGTTTCACCCAGTTTATCCTGGCGCTGCTTGGAAAGTTTTCGCACCCAGCGACCAAATATCATGGCCCCCACAACAATGATTGGAAAGGTAGCCAACATGACAAGGGCCAAACGATGCGACATCCACCACAACACCCCGATGCCGCCGACCAGAATGATGATTTGCCGGAGAAATTCTGCCAACACGAAGTAGAAGGTGTTGTACAGTTTTTCCACGTCGTTGGTGAGTCGGCTGACCAACTCGCCCACGCGGCTTTTTTCAAAAAAAACAATTGGGAGCGAAATGAGTCTTTTGTAGAGCGCTACCCGGATATCCGCGGTGCCGCGCTCGCTCACTTGGGCAAACATCATGACCCGGAGGTAGGATACAATGCCTTGAAAAACAAGGATTCCGATGAGCCAAAAACCGATTTGCACCAGGTCCAAATCCTGCGGAATATTTCCTTGCGCCACGTCGAGCGACTGCCCAATCATGGCCGGGAAGACCAAAAACACGGTGCTTCCCAGGAAAAGCAGTACGAGTCCAAAAATGAACTGGACGCGATAGGGGCGGATGTAAACAAAGATTTTGAGGGCTTCACGAAGGCTTTCGCGGGTGAGCTTAGGGCGGGATGATTCTGCTTCTTTCTGCATATTGGGCGCAAATTTCGGCAGTCGAACAGATTTTGCGTGTAAAAGTTGGGTAAAGATGTTGGAGCGGCGCTCGTCGTTTTACCTTTGCGCCATGTATACGCTCTTACTCTCCATCGTAATTGGCCTTTTTGTGGCCATGCTGTTCGTCAACGTATATTTTCGGGCCAAGGTGCTCAAGACCTACGGCATCCTGGTGCGCAACAAAGTCGAGTTTGGCGCATCCCATATTTTCAACCGTCAAAAACTAGAGGAAGAAATACTGCCCCGCTACCCACAGTTCCGCAACGAAATTGAAAGTTTTATCCGCCACATGCAATACTCCATCAAAATGGCTTCCGTACTGGTAGCCCTGATTACGGCGTTTGGAGCTATCTTGATGTATTTTCGTTGACGGTTCACGGTATACGGTTCACGGTATACGATAAACGGTATACGATAAACGGTTGACGGAAAGCCAATAAACAATCACCAATAAACCAACCCGCCCGCATCCATGGAAAAAAACTACACCGGGCAAGCCCTTTCCCTTGCGCTCCTCGTTTTACTCCTGCTCACCGGACTTTCGGTGCTGCCGGGTGGCATGACTTTAGGCGATTTTGAGTTGCGCAAAATGGATATTTTTGAGGATATCCGGGATTCTACAGCCGTCGATTCGGTATCGCTTGCCGAATCAACCGCCCAATTAGACACCTTTGGTTCTTTTCAGGCAGATTCTGCTGCCTTGGCAGGTGCGGATTCAACCGTTTCCGAAGATACTATCCGAATTTTACCCGCCAAGGACTCCATCTTTTTTGGCAAAACATTCGAGGACTATACGCCTCAGCAACAAGGACTTAACCGCTTTTTTGCCGCAGTGGATTCGATTGTCCGCGGACGAACCGTGCGTATCGCCTGGTATGGCGACTCGTTTGTGGAAGGAGATATTCTGGTGGGTGATTTGCGCGACACGCTTCAAACCGTTTGGGGTGGCGCGGGCGTGGGGTTTGTGCCCATCACCTCCGAAGTGGCCCAATTTAAACGAACATTGAAGCACAATTTTAGAGGGTGGACGGCTTATTCCATTATAAAAAAGTCTGAAAACCGTCCGGCACTAGGGCTAAACGGCTATGCATACCGTCCGGAACCGGAGGCTAAAGTGCATTACGAGGGTGCTCGGTATTTCCGAAACACACAGCGCTGGAACCGGGTAAAGTTTTTTTACACCGCCGACACAGAGCGTTCTTTTGTGTGGCAGGCCAACAACGAAGCCCCACATCAAGAAAAACTGCCCGCGAAAGCCTCCCGACTGAGCACTTGGAAATGGACGGGCTCCGAAGCAGGCACCGATGCTTTTGCAATCCGATTCCCCGAAACAAGCGGGCTGCTTGCGTATGGCGCCACCCTCGAAAATGGACCCGGCGTCTACATCGACAATTTTTCGGTGCGCGGCAACAGCGGTGGCCCCTTGAAACTGCTTGCCCCTGAGTTTATCCACGAATTTGATGCCGTCCAGAAATACGACCTGATTGTCATTCAAGTTGGGCTAAATGCCGTAACGAATACGTTGAACAACATTCGTTGGTATGAAGCAGAGTTGGACCGCACGTTCACACACTTAAAAAAATGCTTTCCGGGAAAACCAATCCTGGTGGTCAGTGTAGGCGATCGTGGCGGGAAAATGGGTACCGAAATCGTCACCATGCGTGGAGTTCCCGCCATTGTGCAGATGCAACGGAACCTGGCACGCAAACATGGACTGCTGTTTTATGACCTTTTTTGGGGCATGGGCGGCCCCAATACCATGTTGAAATTTGCGCACCAAAGACCCCGTTTGGCAAACACCGATTACACCCACTTGACACATGATGGTGGAAAAGTGGTCGGACTAATGTTTGCTAAGTTATTTTTGCAGGAACAGGCCAATTGGCGGGCAAAAAAGAAGCTGCAGTGACCAGCATCGCCAACCGTAATATTCAAAGCAATCGAAACAAACCGTACCATGATGTATCCCCCCCTCCGTCTTTCCCGTTTGCGTCTCCTGGCCAGTGGGGCCTTTCTGCTGTTGTTTATTGGGCAATGTCAGTCGCAATTCCGTCCCCCGCAGGTAACAATAACGGATGCGGACACCGTTGGCGCTGGGTATAGCTTCATTCGGCAAGCTGAAAATGAGATTGAAAACCGCGATTACCTGGAACCGGTTTTCGAAAAACTGTTCGCGCAACGCACCCAGGGCGGGAAAAAAATCAGTGTGGTTCACATCGGAGACTCCCATATACTGGGCGATTTTTTGACCCGCGAAGTACGCGACCGGATGCAGCGCGAGTTCGGGGATGCCGGGCGGGGGCTTTTGTTCCCCTACAAACTGGCGCAATCCAATGGCGCTAAGGATTTTTTGGCAGAAACCAATTGCCGTTGGGTGGGCTCCAATTGTCAGCGCGATCTTTCACCGGAGACCAATTTTGGCGCGGCCGGTTTTAAACTCACTACCACCAACCCGAATGCCGAGCTGACTTTCCGGCTACGGGACACGGCCACTTCTGAAAGCCGTTTTTTCACAAAAGTGACTGTTTTTCAACGCAAAACAGCCCTTGAATACGATTTAGAAGTCCGGGATGAGACCTCCAAGCAGACAGCACAACTTTTTATCGAAGATGATTATGCCCGTTCGTTTTACTTCGACCGACCAGTAGGTTCAGTCACCATCGCCGCGAAAAAAAATACGGCGCAGCAAAAAACACTGACGCTGGATGGCATTTCCTTGGAAAACGAACTGAGCGGTGTGGTATACCATTCCATTGGCGTCAATGGCGCGAAATACATGGATTTTGCCCGGGCTAAATACTTCGCCCGACAAGTGGCCGACCTGGAGCCCGATTTGGTGGTGCTCTCTTTTGGAACCAACGAAAGCCAGGGGACCACGGAACCCGCCTACATGCGCCGCACCATGGAATTGCTCACATCGCAAATATTGGAGCGCAGTCCAAATACCAAAATCATGCTCACCACCCCCGCCGATTCCTATTTGCGCGGGCGAGGTGTCAATCCACACATGGCCCAGATGAGCGAGGTGATTCGCAAGTTTGCACGTGAAAAAGGTTTTGCCTTGTGGGACCTTTTCAATTTTACCGGCGGCGAAAACTCTTCGGTTTTGTGGAAGTCGCACAATCTGATGACCTCAGATTCAGTGCATTATACCAAATTTGGATATGCGTTGCAAGGCAAATTGTTTTACCAATCCTTGGTAAAGGGGTACAATAATTTTGTGGACGGGAAGCGTTAGTGTAGCGCGAGCCTAAAATTTGGCAAAGCGCAAAATCAAACACTTCCCTATGTCAAATCTGAAAACACTGGTTTGGGCAATTTTTCTTATTCCCGGGTGCATATTTGCACAAAGGGAAGCCAATGGTTTTTTCCAAATACCACCCAGTACCGTCTCGATTTCGACCAGTGTGGCTGAAGGCCTCGACCAGCAAGCTGAACAAAATTCCAGTGCAGACCGAAGTGCTTCAATCAACGGTTTTGAAGTTGGCTTCCAAATTACTTTTCGTGAATACAAACGGTTTTTAGCGGCCGTTCGGCAGGATTCAGGGGAGGCTGCCTACCGAAACCTTTTGCCAGATTCTACAATTGGTACCACTGAACAATACCACAGATATTTGTTGGAGGCGGAATATGACGATTTCCCCGTGGTGGGCATATCCTGGGAAAACGCCCTACGATATTGTGTGTGGCGCAGCATGCAGGAGATTTCCAAGCCTGGAACCCATTATTTGTACCGACTCCCTACCATGTTGGAATGGAATGCCGCTTTTGAGGTATTAAAAGGCGTCAAAAACACTGATTTCAATCAGGATTATGCCGATTGGTTGATGGACGCTTTTTATGAAAACAGCTTTATGTATGCCCCTGCGGCAGTGTATGGTTATGATAAATCAGACCGGTTGTCGCATAGAAGGCGTTTCATTGGAAACTCCTATTTTATTTCATTTCGCGACCCTGCAAGCTTTCGGGGCTTGTATCAGTATGCTAGCCAAGGACATCCTTTTTTGGGTTTCCGCTGTGTGCGGGAGCAAACAGAGCTGGATTCCCAGGTCGAGCTGATGGAATATTACAAAAAAACCTGGCATATTACCCTTTAGCACAAGTTAAATGACATACAACTGGATTGTAACAATGCTGCTATTCCCTTTATCCACAGGGGCACAAATAGAACAGCGAAGTGTGCCATATGAGGAATTGTTGAACGAGCGCGAAGCTGGGGATACCACAACCCATATACATTTTCAATTTCAACTTCAGGATGGTCGTATGTCTGGCCCATTCGCAGCTTACTATTGGAGCGGGCAAACAAAAGCAATCGGGATACTCGAAAATGGGCAGCCTAAAGGCGAGTGGAAGGTATTTTATGAGGATGGTAGGCTAGCAATCAAGCGGTTTTATCATCATCCTGCCGAATTTGAAACAATCTTTCCACCATTACCCAAAAAAGGGCCGGCAAATTTATTTGGCCGAAACACGAATCAACCATTTAAACGCGATTCCTCGGGGGTAATTCAATTTAGACCTTTACGGGAAACAGACCTTTATTGGGAACAATGGGTGCGTAGATGGATACCAGCCACCGAACAAAATCGTGTTATGTTCGAAAACAACCTGATTTGGAATACAATCTGGGCGGCTGTTCGGTCTGATGAACTTCCTGTTTATTCAGCAATAGAATCCAAAATGAAGACCAGACTAAGCAAGGAGGATATTCAGGCAATTCAACAGGAACCGCTGCAACTTTTAGGTCTGGAAACAAAAGAAGCGCACTTTTTCAGCAAATCTGGGATGTCCATGGAAGCTCGATTCATAGGTTTAAGGCCTGTTTTTTGGGATAAAATCAAGCAAGACACCGTGCGCCTTTTCTGGATATATTACCCGCAGGCACGAAAATTTTTGGCTTCCGTAAAATTGAACCAGCCAGGACTTCCCGCTGAAATCCAAAGCCTGGACGATGTTTTTTATTTCCGCCATTTTAGTGGCACCATCTATCAAAAGCATACAGTGTATGACCAGGGTAGTCCAACCTATTATTTTGAGGACCGGACAATATTTAGTCCTGAGGCGGAGCGAATTGAATTGGGTATTTTAGAGACCGATTTCGAGTTTTGGGCCCACTTCAACGCAAAGGCCTATAAAAAACAGAAATGAGCCTCAAAACAACAGCGGCGCGTTCCCCAACACCACCTGCCAAACAATCGACACCAGTGCCAAAATCGGGTAAAGCCATTGGCGTACAATGGTTTTTACCAGGTATGGATTGGGGTGGAACCCCATTTTTTCCAACACCTCGGTGTAAAAGATCCGTCCGCCGGATTCGTCGAGGCCGTGATGCTCGTTCATCAAGCACTTGCCCCAAATAGCGAATTGGATCATGACAGCGGCATATACGGCCACACCGATTTTCCAGGTAATCAAGAAGGGGATGAGCCAAGTGGCAATGACCGAAAGTAAATGGAGCCAAAAAAGAAAGCTGGATTTTACCGTTTGTGTGCTCATATTCAAGAACTTAAAGTAAATTTTTAAGGAACGCCACAACCTCAATTTCCGAAGAAGGGTGAAAACGCGTCCAGTCGCCATGTTTCGCAAACC
>JALHPW010000161.1:6777-9162 GCA_022842255.1 Saprospiraceae bacterium
AGTTGCGGGAGTGTTGTTTGATTTTATCAATGGCTTCGTCCAGACTATAGTTTCCATCAAAATAATCAAACATCTCTTCATACCCCACCGTTTTCAAAGGTGGGCGGTGGCGAAACGGCAAAAGGAAGCGTACTTCCGCCTCCAATCCGGCAGCAATCATCGTGTCTACCCGCGCATCGATACGTTGGTAGAGGATGGGGCGGGGCAGGTCAAGCAGGATATAGATAGGTTGAAAAGGGCGCTCTGGCCTTTCATTTTGTTGCAAAAAAGAGGAATATGGTAGATTGGTTTCCATACAAACCTCCAAGGCGCGACGTAATCGGGCAGGATTTTGTCGGTCGATTTTCGAGTACTGTACCGGGTCGCGTTTGGAAAGTTCTTGTTGGAGCCAGGGCAGGCCGCCGTTTTTTTCACCAAACTCAACCGCCATTTTAGTCTCTACTGAAATATCCGGGAACTTATCCAAGCCCTCGCACACCGCCCGCAGGTAAAGCCCGGAGCCTCCTACCAAGATGGCGACTTCCTTTTCCTGAAAGATTTTTTCAAGCAAACCTAGCGCATCGCGCTCAAAATCGCCTACGCTGTAATCTTCCGTAACAGACAGGAAATCAATGAAATGATGCGGTGCAGCGCTCAATTCGGCGGCAATGGGTTTGGCCGTGCCGATACTCATCTCCCGGTAAAACTGGCGACTATCGGCAGACAGGATTTCTGTGCCCAGCTGTTGCGCCAAGCGGATGGCCAAGGCTGTCTTGCCCGTTGCCGTTGCCCCGCCTAGGACGATGAGTTTTTTCATGTGCAGTTTGAAATGGCTTAGGGTTTAGGGTTTAGATATTACACTCAACCAAACTAAACGCTAAACCAACTAAACGCTAAACGCTCCCAGCCATCTTCAAAAACGATTCGAACAACCCACGACCATCGGTATTGCCCAGCACTTCTTCGCTGGCGCGTTCCGGGTGTGGCATCATACCGAACACATTGCGTTGGGCATTGCAAATACCCGCAATGTTGCGCGTGGCATCGTTTGGATTAGAGCCTGGGGTTTCGTTGCCCTGGGGGTCGCAGTAACGGAAAAGTACCTGGTCGTTGCGCTCTAGTGCATCGAGTGTTTTTTCATCGGCAAAGTAGCGCCCTTCGGCATGCGCGATGGGAATCTTAAGCGCTTTGCCTAGTTCTAGTCCCTCGGTAATGGGCGAATTGTGCGTCACGGCTTTGATCCAAACGTTATCGCAGATGAATTTTTGTCCACCATTGCGAAGCAAAACACCTGGCAGCAACCCTGATTCGCAGAGAATTTGAAAGCCATTGCAAACGCCGAACACATACCCTCCCGCCGCTGCATGGTCTTTGACCGCCTGCATGATGGGGGAAAACCGGGCAATTGCCCCGGCACGCACGTAATCGCCGTAGGAAAATCCACCGGGCAAGACCACGCAATCCTCGGGGCCAAAACCAGCTGGAAGCTCATGGTTCTTGTGCCAAATCTTAACCACCTCTTGGCCCATTACCTCGCCCAACACGTGGACCATATCATCATCACAATTGGAGCCTGGAAAAACAATTACACCAAATTTCATGGAATGGAAATGTGAGTTAGTGAGTAGATTTTGGGGTTAAATCACTGAATATAAAAGACTTAGAAAAAAATCTGCGAATTGTATAAAGCCAATAAAGACCAATAGCCCCAGGTGCCAAAGTTCAGCCCACATTCGATTTTTGATACTTTGGAACGAAAGGGCAAGTAAAATACCCATGGCGGCAGTTGGCAAGATCAAATGCTCCCAATGCCAAACCGGTCGAAGCAAAAAAGACAGGCCACCCACTAGCAAAAACCAGTACAAAACGGTAACGAATTTCTGCGCCTGAATACCTTTTCGGGAGTACAAAGAGCCAAGTCCAAAAAGAAAAACAAAGGCAAGGAGGACAATAAATGCCGTTTTAAGGAGCACCTTATCATCCAAAATCAAGTCAAAACGATATAGTTGGAATAAATTTCCCCATTGCGCATCGCGGAACGCACCGCCCTTATCTGCCCAAAAATACCACAACCAGCCAAGAAATAGCGGTACAAAAGCCCCAAGTAAAAACACAAATCGTTCGTGCAAGCGAAATACACGCACCACTTCCAATCCCGCAAACCCAGCTATTAAGAGTAAAATGGCAGGTGGATAAAACAAACTTGCAACAGCAATCCACAAACCTGCATCCAAAATCGCCCCCTCAACATTGGGTTTTTGGAAGGCTTTGTAAATGGCCCAAAGGGAAAAAGGCAAAAAAGTAGCCGCTATCAAAGGCGGTGAAACAAATAAAAATTCGGGCAAGGCACTGGCTGTGAGGGCATAAAAAAGTCCCGGAAACCAGTTTCGCTCGCCCATCAATCTA
>JALHPW010000162.1:0-7162 GCA_022842255.1 Saprospiraceae bacterium
TTTGCGCAACTGGTAGGTGCTTCAGGGGGGGTAATCAGGCATACCGAAATCAGAAATGATACCACAGCCGTTGACCCAGAAAACCTGCCAAAAGAAAGCGGAAAAGAAGACGAAAACGACGATTAAACCATCCTGTACATGTCCACCCACTCATCAAAAAGTCTAGCCGCCAGTGTCCAAATTGAAATAGACGCGGAATACCTATACCTTAAAATTGCAGAGGCCGAATCTGACCCGGGCATTGCTAATATTTTCCGCCAACTTTCGGAAATAGAAGGTGGCCACGCATTGGGCATGGCGGAAGGGCTTAAAAAACAAGGGATTGATTTCAAATTACCTCCGCCTTCCTGGCGTGCCCGAGTGCTCAACCGCATCGGCAAAACCTTTGGGTACGACTATATCATCGGGGTAATGATGGACACAGAGCGCAGTATCGCACAAGCTCTGGTAAAACAAAAGGCCAATGCCAAACTGCCCATCAAAGGGGACGAAGGCAACCACGTCAAAATCCTACAATCGCTGCTGACAAACCAGAACAAGGTGTCTGGCGAACAGCTTTCGCGTATAGAAGGCCGACACAAAACTGTGGGCGGGAATGCCCTTCGCGCCGCCGTGCTGGGAGCCAACGACGGATTGGTTTCCAACATGAGTTTGGTCATGGGCGTGGCCGGTGCAACGAGCGGTCAAAGCCAAATCCTGTTGGCCGGTTCGGCGGGGTTGTTGGCTGGGGCTTTGTCCATGGCGCTGGGAGAATGGATTTCGGTGAAAAGCTCGCAAGAGCTCTACGAACGCCAGATGGCCTTGGAGATGGACGAAATAGAAACCAATCCGGAAGGGGAACTCAAGGAAATCACCTTGATTTATATTGCCAAGGGGATTCCAGAAGACCAAGCGCATGAAATGGCCGTGAAAGTGATGTCCGATCCGGCCCTAGCCCACGAGGTTTTGATCAAGGAAGAACTGGGAATCAACCCGGAAGACCTCAAAAACTCAGCCTGGGAGGCGGCCATCACTTCCTTTATACTGTTTGCCATTGGCGCTATCATCCCACTTGCGCCGTTTTTCTGGGGCGGGGGGAGTACGGCTATATGGGCCAGCATTGGGTTCAGCACCATTGGCTTGTTCTTGATTGGTTCGGCGATAACCCTGTTTACCGGGAAAAGTATCTGGTTTTCTGGAATGCGCCAGGTCATTTTTGGGTTGTTGGCTGCTGCCGTCACGTTTGGGATTGGTCACTTGATTGGGGTGTCTATTACGGGTTAATAAGTTTTTACATACCTTTGCGGAATGCGTAGGCTAGCCTCGTCCTTTTTTCTAATTGTTTTTTTGTTTGCCAACACGGAATTACACGAGTTGGTTAAAATTGGTGTGTTCATCGAGCATTATACGGAACACCAAAAACAGAACAAAGACATGGGCTTGCTCGACTTTATCATCCTGCATTATTTCAGTGGTAATATTGTCGACGACGACTATGCACAGGATATGCAATTGCCCTTCAAAACCAGCGATTGCAACAATCCAGTACCCACTATTCCCATTCCGCTGCCCGAATTTTCCGATTTACCCCCGGGTGTGCCCGCAGATGCTGGCCCACTTCCCATATACGACCAATCGATGCTCCCCGCATCGCATACCGCTGATATTTGGCAACCGCCTAAAGCTTGCTAATTCCCTTTGCTTCCTGTTCATAGTGAATTTGTAGTCGCACCTGTGCGATTACAAGGCGCTGATTTATAGCCTTTTGTGCTGTACTAAACAGGTTCCCGCTCTCTTATTGCAAGCATTTCGCCGGGCCATTAATGGCCTCAGGCGGAGCAAATATCTATTCAAAATGCTGGATCAGATTATTCAGTTTTCCATAAAAAACAAACTCATTGTCGGGCTATTTACCCTGGCTTTGATCGGTTATGGGGTGTATGAAACCGCACGATTGCCCATCGATGCCGTACCCGATATCACCAACAACCAGGTGCAGGTCATCACCACAGCTCCTTCGCTGGGTGCGCCCGACGTGGAGCGCCTGATTACCTTCCCCATCGAACAGGCCAACAGCAATATCCCCGGATTGAAGGAAATCCGGAGTTTTAGCCGCTTTGGGCTCTCCTTGGTCACCATTGTATTCAATGATGACGTGGATATCTATTGGGCCCGTCAACAAATCAGTGAGCGACTCCAACAAGCGCAGTCCCAAATCCCACAAGGCATCGGAACCCCTTCTATGGCGCCGGTGACGACGGGGTTGGGTGAAATTTACCAATATGTAGTACGTGCCAAGCCAGGTTTTGAAAGCAAATACAGCCTGCGCGACCTGCGTACCATTCAGGATTGGATGGTGCGCCGACAATTGCTCGGTACCCAGGGCGTGGCCGATGTGTCCACTTTTGGCGGGGAATTGAAACAATACGAAGTATCGGTTTTGCCAGATCAATTGAAATCCTTTGGCCTGACAATTTCCGATGTGTTTGACGCCCTGGAAAGCAACAACCAAAACACGGGCGGCGCATACATCGAAAAAGGCCCTACGGTTTTGTACATCCGCAGCGAAGGCCTGGTTGGGAGCAAAACAGACATTGAAAACATCGTTGTCAAGACCAATACCAATGGAATGCCAGTGCTAATACGCGATTTGGCAAAAGTTGGGGAAGGTGCAGCCACCCGCTACGGGGCCGTGTGTTACAACGACGAGGGTGAAGTGGCCGGCGCGGTAGTCATGATGTTGAAGGGAGAGAACTCCTCCACCGTCATCAAAAACGTGAAACTTAAAATTGAGGCCATCCAAAAAACCTTGCCAGAGGGCATTGTGATCGAACCCTTTCTGGACCGCACCAAAATGGTGAACAACGCCATCGGGACGGTAGAAACCAACCTCCTTGAAGGGGCGCTCATCGTGGTTTTTGTACTGGTGTTTTTTCTGGCTAATTTTCGGGCAGGCCTCATCGTGGCCTCCGTAATCCCGCTTTCGATGCTTTTTGCCGTCATTTTGATGAATATGTTTGGCGTGGGCGGCAATTTGATGAGCCTTGGCGCCATTGATTTTGGGTTGATTGTGGATGGTGCGGTGATCGTGGTGGAGGCCATCATGCACCAACTCACGCACAGCAAACATTTCAAGGAAACCAACCGCCTGTCGACTGGCCAGATGAACGAGGAGGTACACCACGCTTCTTCCCGCATCATGAACGCGGCGGTTTTTGGCCAAATCATCATCCTGATTGTCTATTTGCCCATTTTTTCGCTCCAGGGCATCGAGGGGAAAATGTTCAAACCCATGGCACAAACGGTTTCGTTCGCCATTTTGGGGGCCTTCATTCTTTCCTTGACCTATATCCCGATGATGAGCGCGCTATTCATCAGCAAAAAGATTTCGCATAAAAAATCGATGAGCGACCGGCTGATGGAACGTCTGGAGCGCTGGTACCAGCACGCCCTGGAGCGTGTGCTGAATTTCCCAAAAACCATTATCGGGGTTTCGGTGGGCATGCTTGTGATTTCTGTTATGATTATGGGTACCCTGGGCGGGGAGTTTATTCCAGAATTGGAGGAAGGCGATTTTGCGGTGGACACGCGGGTGTTGACCGGCAGCAACCTCAACACGACCATTGAAGCGACCCAAAAAACGGCGGGCGTTTTGCTCCACAACTTTCCGGAGGTGACAAAAGTGGTCACCAAAATCGGGAGTGGAGAAATCCCCACCGACCCAATGCCCATCGAGGCCAGCGATATGATGGTGATTTTGAAGGATAAAAAAGAGTGGACTTCTGCTAAGACCTTTGATGAACTGGCGGAAAAAATGAGCGCAAAAATCCAGGCCATTCCCGGGGTGACCGCGGGTTTTCAGTTTCCCGTGCAGATGCGTTTCAATGAGCTGATGACCGGGGCACGGCAGGACGTGGTGTGTAAAATATTCGGGGAAGATCTCGATACCCTGGCCCACTACGCCCAAAAACTGGGGGAAATCAGCAACAGTGTGGAAGGCGCGATTGAGCTTTATGTGGAGCAAGTGAACGGGATGCCCCAAATCGTGGTCAACTACAAACGAGACGCCATTGCCAAATACGGGCTGAACATCTCGGAAATCAACCGAACGCTCAATGCCGCTTTTGCAGGTGCCGCCGCAGGCCAAGTTTTTGAGGGCGAAAAGCGCTTCGATCTAGTCGTGCGCGTGGCCAGTGAGGCCCGAAAAACCATTGCTGACGTCCAAAATTTGCTGATTGCCACCCCATCGGGCATGCAAATACCACTTTACCAGGTGGCAGATGTGCAAGAAATCGAAGGGCCCAATCAAATCCAGCGTGAGGATGCCAAACGGCGTATCATCGTAGGATTCAACGTACGGGGCCGGGATGTTCAGAGCATCGTGAAAGAATTGCAAGAGAAAGTGGAAAATCAGCTCAAATTCCCGGCAGGCTACTACGTCACCTACGGTGGGGCGTTCGAAAACTTGCAGGCAGCCAAAGAGCGACTCAGCGTGGCCGTGCCGGTGGCGCTGGCTTTGATTTTCCTGATGTTGTATTTCGCATTTGGGTCGGTCAAACAGAGTTTGCTAATTTACTCGGCCATACCACTTTCGGCCATTGGGGGCATTGTGGCGCTCTGGATGCGCGATTTGGCCTTTAGTATTTCGGCAGGGGTTGGTTTTATCGCTTTGTTTGGCGTGGCCGTTTTGAATGGCATTGTGCTGATTTCGGAATTCAACCGGCTCAAGGCAGAAGGTTGGGGCGATACGCGACGGGTCGTGTTGATGGGTACCAAAATCCGATTGCGCTCGATATTGATGACCGCCCTGGCACCTTCGCTGGGTTTCATACCGATGGCCATCAGCATGGGGGCAGGTGCGGAAGTGCAACGCCCTTTGGCCACCGTGGTGATTGGGGGGATTGTTTCGGCTACTTTGCTGACCCTGTTTGTATTGCCGGTGCTGTTTGTACTGTTTGAAAAAGGCGGGCGTAAGCAAGTCAAACACGCTGCTTCCATTGCGCTATTGTTGTTTGTTTTCGCCCAAACAGGTGCTGCCCAAACCAGTAACCTGCAGCCCATTTCTTTGCAGGAGGCACAGGAATTGGCGTTGAACAAGAACCCGGGGATTGAATCCGCACGGCTCAACGAGCAGTATTATGAAAAAATGAAGGGCTCCTGGCGGGAATTGGACAAAACGGATTTTTCAATCGAACTCGGCCAATTCAACAGTCGGGCCTTCGACAACAAGATTGGGGTGGCCCAGAATATCCAGTTTCCCAAGGTGTACAAAACCCAAAAACAGCTGCTTTCCGAACAGGTACTCGCGGCGCAATCTCAATCCAAAATCACGCAACGGGAGTTGAAAATGGAGCTGAGTCGATTGTTTTATGGCTACATCTGGCTTCAGGAGAAGGAGAAACTCTTACAGGAGGCCGACAGCGTTTACCGGATTTTTGAGGAAAAAGCCTTGTTGCGTTTTCAAAAAGGGGAGACCAATTTGCTCGAAAAAACCACGGCGCAAATGCAGCGGCAGCAAATTGGCAACCAGTTGGCAATGGTTCGGCAAGATGCCCAAATGGTATTGCAGCAGTTCAATTTTCTGCTGCAAACCGACCCTTGGCGTATCCCGAAATCGGAAGCGCCCAGCCTGCCACTTCCGGCACAAACAGTGACTTCCGGTTTGAATAATTTGCCGCAAATCCAACTCCAACAACACTTGCTCAATACTTCCCGGCACGCAGTTGGTGTGGAAAAAGCCAAACTGCTCCCTAGTCTGTCGGTCGGTATCAGTAGCCAAAGTATCATTGGTTATCAGCGGGTTGGCGACGAAGACCGGTATTTCAACGGCTGGAAACGCTTCACGTTTTTGGGGGCAGGGCTAGCGGTTCCGATTTTTCAAAAGGCGCAACGGGCAAGGATTTCTGCCTTGGAAATGCAGGTGATGCAACAACAAAAGACGCTCGATTGGCTCGAACAGCGCACCCAGGCAGAGCAAAACACCGCACGGAAACAGGTCCAGAAGTACTGGGAAAGTCTCCAGTTTTATCAAGGCCAGGCACTCCCAAGTGCTAAAACCATTGTCTCGACCGCCAATCGGCAATTTGGCGCAGGCGAAATCAACTACCTGGAATGGGTGATGTTGGTCAACCAAAGCTTTGACCTGCAAGGACAGTACCTGGACGAACAGAACAGTTACAACCAGGCTGTGCTCCATTTTCAAACTTTCATCAACGAATAAAAAAGCAAACAATGAAATCATATTTCATCCTGATACTGGCCTTTGTATTGGCCAGTTCCTGCGGCTCCAAAAAGCAGGAAGCTGCTGAGCCTGAAACCGAGACTGTGTTGGCTACTTCGGTTTCCCTCGACCCGGAGCAATTGAAAAATGCGGGAATCACGCTCGGAAAACCAGAATTACGCCCAATTTCAGCAAGCCTAAAACTCAACGGTTCCATCGATGTACCGCCCCAAAACATGGTCAGCGTCAGTTTCCCATTGGGTGGCTACCTCAAATCGAGCAAACTCTTGCCGGGTATGCATGTACGAAAAGGCGAGACCATCGCGGTGATGGAGGATGCACAATTTATTCAAATCCAGCAGGATTACCTGCTCACCAAATCGAAATTAGGACTTGCGGAAAGCGAGTTCCAGCGCCAACAGGGCCTTAATGCCGACAAGGCGAGCAGCGACAAGGTGTTCCAGCAAGCCAAAAACGAGTTTGAAACGCAAAAGATCATGCTCCGCGCGCTGGATGAAAAACTGCGGCTGATTGGCCTGAATCCCAACGAGTTATCGGAAAGCAACTTATCCAGGACGGTCGGTGTTCGCTCGCCAATCAATGGATATGTTTCCAAAGTGAACGTCAACATCGGGAAATACACCGCACCAACGGATGTGTTGTTTGAATTGGTGAACCCGGAAGATATCCACCTTGCACTGACGGTTTTTGAAAAAGACGTGTCGAAAATGGCCATCGGGCAAAAAGTGCTGGCTTACACCAGCGATAACCCCTCCAAAAAATACCCGGCCGAAATCCTGCTCATCAGCAAAAGTCTGGACGAAAACCGCAGCGCAGAAATCCACTGTCATTTTGAAAAATACGATGCGGGCAATCTCGTCCCTGGCATGTTCATGAACGCCGAGGTGGATGTTAAAACTGAAAAAGCGCTGGTTGTTCCAGAAGGGGCCGTGGTTCGCTGGC
>JALHPW010000162.1:7172-9135 GCA_022842255.1 Saprospiraceae bacterium
TTGTGGATGCTGGGAATGGAAGCTTCAACATGGTTCCGGTAGCGTTGGGTATTGCGCAAAATGGACAGCAACAGATTATTCCAGAGGCAGATTTAGGCGATAAAAACGTAGTTTTACAAAACGCCTACACCTTGTTGATGAAGTTGAAGAATAGCGCGGAGTGAATAGTATTAAGGTGAGTTTTGGATAGTATTAAAGCCGTATCGCGGCTTTAATACTATCCAAAACTCACGTTCGTATTAAGTAGCGAGTTGTAAGTTCCTCCTTGAAACCCTTAAACTCGAATCCCAAGGTTTTTCTCATGCAACTTGCTCTTAATCAATTGGTAAACATCGGGGATGTGCTCTTTGGCCTCGTTCAGGAATTCCCAAACCAGGGGTAGTTTTTCGGAATCGGGAGGCAGTGCGAGCAGGTAGTTGCAGATATTGTTGGCCAGCGGGTGGAGACCCTGTCCCGAATCCCGGTAGGTTGCCATGTCGCAATACCAGGGGATGACGGGCAAATAGGTGGCCTTTTTCTGGTACTCCTTGTCTTTTTGCAGGAGCCGGTACTGTTGTGCCACGCTCAGAAGTTTGCCGTATTTGCTTTGTCGGAAGAGGGCGTCAAAGTAAGCCGTAAAAAACAGGTGCCAGCGGTACTCGAAAATTTCCTTTTTGTAAGCTTTCAGAAAGGCCGTGGCATAGCTTTCGGCGTTTTTAAACTGCCGGTTGTAGTTCAGGCACTTGATGTAAAAAGCCACAAAACCGATTTTGCTGTGGAAATTGCGGGTAGTTTTTACGTCCGGGTACGCCGCTTTCATCACGCTGAGCGCTTCCGGGTACTTCTTCACCCGCATCAGTACGGCGGCGAGGTTGTTGACATAGTGCAGGTAATCCGAGTTTTTGCCCCGGATGGACAGGTAGCCGTAGTAAACCGCTTTTTCGTATTCCTTGCTTTTGGAATGCAACAACAATCGCTGGCTGTAATAATTGAGTAACAGGCGTTTAGAGTAATAGGTACCGCTTGAAAACAGTTTGTCCAGGTACTCGAACTGCTCCAACAGCGGACTCAGTGTACCATAATTCAGGTGTACAAAAATGAGCCGTATCACTGCGTAGTAGCGGTTGAGACCGTCGAGATTTTCGTTGTGCAGCACTTCCACCAGCCATTGTTGCCACTGCATGGACTCACCGGTGCCGGTAGAGTATTGGCTCACAATATCTAAGGTTGCTTCGTGGAGTTGCTCGTATGTCTGTTTGGAGCGCTCGTAGGCGCTGCGGTTTTTGACCAAAAAATCGTTTGCCACCCGGTGCTCATCGTAGCGCAGGCGTATGAGCAGGAAATGCCGGAACGTCTGAACGAGTTCGTAGAATTTTATAAAGAAAAAGTGCGTCGGCCCGATGCGTCGAATGGCCCGAAGTATGCTTTTTTCTTCTTCGGGCTCGATAGAGTCGGTCATGGTTTTGCGCTCCATCTCGTTCATCCACTCGAATTGCGCGTCCACATCGTTTTCTTCCAGTCTATCGGCAATCCAGGTTTTCAGGCTGGAGTATTTGCGTTTGTCAATCTGCTCGTCGTAAGGCGTAACCTGCTGAATTTCAACACAATTTTGGTGCAAACGCTCCAAGATGGACAATTTTATCTTGTCCTCAAACTGCTGCACGCCAAGTAGGTAAGCCGTTTCGTGCGGCAGCAGTGTGGCGGCGTATTCGGTGAAGGAGAGGAGTTTGGCGCGCATGTTGGGGCTAAGTTAGCGAGTGGCGCCACAAACCCCAACAAAACTTCTACCCGTCCTCATTTCCCCCAGTCTGACTGACTACCTTTGCGCCCCTTGCTACCTATACTACAGACAAATCGAAAAACTTGCTTTTAAACATCCATCCTATGTCAGACTTTATGCCTTGCCCCAAATGCCATAACGAATACAGTTACCCCAGTGAGGGCCTCATGGTTTGCTCCGAATGCTTCCACGAATGGGACCCCA
>JALHPW010000163.1 GCA_022842255.1 Saprospiraceae bacterium
CGTTTCGGAACGCTTTTCCGATTTGGGCAATGCCGAACGGGATTTTCTGGCGGGTGGTTTTTTGCACGTTTTGGAAATTGACAAAAATGCCCTGCGCCGTTTCCGGGCGGAGGTACAGCTTGCCGTCGTCGCCCGTGTTCGACATTTGCGTGGAGAACATCAGGTTGAACTGACGCACTTCGGTCCAGTTGCGTGAACCGCTGTCTGGATCGGCGATTTCGAGTTCGTCAATGATGGCCTTCAAATCGGCCATATCATTGGTTTTCAAGGCATTGGCGAGGCGTTTTTCTATGGCCTCCGCTTTTTGCAGGTATTCCATTACCCGCGGATTGGTCTCACGATACATTTTTTCGTCAAACGTTTCTCCAAAACGTTTGGCCGCTTTTTCCACTTCCTTATCCGCTTTGCCATTCATTTTATCAATCTCACCCTCGATCAGCACGTCGGCGCGGAATCGTTTTTTCGAGTCCTTGTTGTCCACCATGGGGTCGTTGAACGCATCCACGTGGCCGCTGGCCTTCCAGATGAGGGGGTGCATAAAAATAGCGGAGTCGAGCCCCGTGATGTTCTCGTGCATCTGCACCATCGCGCGCCACCAGTATTCTTTGATGTTGTTTTTCAATTCCACGCCCATCGGACCGTAATCGTACACGCCGTTCAGTCCGTCGTACACTTCCGACGAAGGGTAAATAAATCCGTATTCCTTGCTGTGCGACACGATGCGCTTGAACAAATCTTCTTGCATTACTGGGTAACGATGAACGATGAACGATGAACGATGAACTTACTCCCGCTAGGGCTGTCCATCTTATTAACTCAAATAAGAGCCGCAAAGGTGCGGAAAAGGATGGAAAAAGACGGTGCCCTCTTACCAAGAAGATTAAACTTGTTTCTTTCTCCTCCGCCACCAAAGCCCCAAACCAAGCAAACCTGCGGCACCTGCCACCCACCAGTACAGCGGCATTTTCCTTGGCAAATCTAGTGCCCGCATATCGCCCGAAGCGGCCAGACCCGCCCAAAAAAATGGGTGCGTCATCTCGAAATTATCCTCATCGTTCAGAAAATCCAGTTTGGCTAGTCGCAGGGCCTCGTCCTTGGTTTTCCCTGCCTGCAAATACTTAAAAAACCCTTCTACCAGTGGTGGGGCGGCGTCCTCGTGAAATAGCCACAAGCTCATGACCGTAGCGGGCACCCGCGCGGCAGCAAACGCTCGGGCAAGGCTATAAACCCCTTCCCCTTGCTCAAATTTACCAGAACCAGAGTAACAAGCGCTCAGCACCACCAAATCGGCCCGTAAGCGCATGATCTGGAGCTCGGGGGCATAAAGCTTGTTGTTGTTGATCAAGGAATCCGGACCAGGATCGCCAAAAAGCAAATGCGAAAGTTCGGGGTGCTCCGGGTTGGAGATGCCGTGCATGGCCAGCAGGAGGGTCCTGTAGTCGGAAGCGGAGTTTTTAAACCGCGCTTCGCTGGCATCCACATCGCACCACGCATGCCCTCCAAGCTTTTTTTGCACGTTTTTCACCATCGAACAAGTCTTTTGCAACTGGTAGTCGCCCGTAGTGCTGTAGGTAGGCGCAAATCCACCATACATTTGGGGCGGTTTTGCCACTGCCCGTTCATTTTCCTCAGAGATGTTTCTTTGGGCTTTTAACAGCGTTGCCGAAAACGCATATCCAATATTGTACTGCAGCAAAAGCCAAGGTTGAGACCGCCAAATAGCGCCATTCGGCGACGGGGGACTACTGAGCAGTACCTCAAAAGGGATGAGCATCAATACATCATCCGGAACGATGACCAGGCTTTGGCAGGGCTTTCCCCATCGGGCACGTTCGGGGCCCAACAGCAGGCTATCGAGCAGCCAGGCATGACGCAGGAATTGCTCCTGTCCGGCCAATTTACTTGCCCAAAGGTAGGAGGCAAGCTCCCGGGTTTGCTCCCGAAAGCCCTGGGGCAGCATGGTTTTTCGCCAACGGAACTCCCCTTTTGCATCAAAACTGAAAATGTAAGCCGCCGCCTCGGTCAGGAAATAATTGGCCATGGCCTGGTCTGAACGCAGCAGTTTGTGCACATCCTTGGCTGCCAGTACTTCCAGAAAAAACGAATCCGGGTTGTTGTACGATGGAAAATCGGCCAGAATCCGTTGCCGTTCAAGCTTTAGTTCAAAAAGCTGTCGCTCCCAATCCGCAATATTGCCCAAATCTACTTTTTCACCGGCCTTGGCACTGGCATTTTTGTCCTTTTCTGCCGCGATTTCATGTTCAAGCCAGGCCATGCGCACCCGGAGGTCGTAATCTTGGTTTTGGATGGCTTCGGGCAAAAACTGGCGGGCTTGCACAAGGCTTTGGAGCAGCAACATCCCCCGGGCCAGTTCGGTGAGCCTAAAGGCACGTTCGGCGTATTGAGGGTTGCCAATGCTGCGTTCAAAGAGCTGCCACGCGATATCGACCGCTTCCTGGAAACGCTGTCGGCTTTCCTTGAGCGCCTGCAAAGACGACGATTCATACGCATGGGTGCTGCGGATCTTGGCCTCCACGATGGGGATAAGCTCATAACAGACCAGGGCTTTTTCCAGTTCACCAAGACTCCGATAGGCCCGGGCCTTGCCTTGAAGGGCCAATAGGACCACGTTTTCGGCCTTCAAGCTCGCTATGCTGGGGTTTTCAGCAACAGGCCCCTCAAATTTGGGCACCATCGTTTGAAGGGCTGCATGAAAAGCATGCAAAGCTTCCGCTGATTTCCCGGTTTTTAGCAAGAGCTCGCCGATGCAATTCTGGTAAAAAGCAACCTGGCGTTTGGTGCCATTGGGGTAATTCCGAGCCGTTTTCAAGGCCTCCCGGTACCAATACAGGGCCAAATCGGGCCGACCTTTGTTGTCGTAAAAAATCCCGTTGTTTTCTTGCAAATTGTAGCGAAACTCGGGTAGTTTTTTGGTAGCACCTGGGGTTTTCAAGGGCTTCTTGATCAAGGCTTCCAACGCTTTGTTGATTTGGGCGGCCCCATCAAAATCCTTCATTTTGGTGAGGCATTCCACCAGGGCTATTTTATTAAAAATCATGTCCTCCTCTGGCACCCCTTCCCTCGCCACACCTTCCAAAAAAATCTGTTTGGCCTTCTGGTAATCCTCCAAAATGATATAAAGCCCGCCATGGTCGCTGTACTTGGCCACTTGCGGCGCGTTATGTTTGATACTGTAGCTTAGGCCTTCGTCAAAAATCCTTTTCGCACTGTTGAATTCCCGCAAACGGATATAGGTATTGCCCAATTGGAAGTACAAAAAGGTAGCTATGTCATCATTTTTTGCCTTTAGGTCCTTATGAAAAATCTCATAGGCCTTTTCCAATGCGGCTTTTACCCGGACGAAATCTTCGACGTATTGTTTGGCGATATACGCTTGAGTCAAATAGAAATAACACAATTCCTCACTTTCAGAAGTCGTTTTGGGCGCTCGCCATTTTTCTTTGGCAATACAATGATCCATATATTGCAATGCATCAAAAGGCTTGTTCTGACCATTGGTAATCAGGTAGCTTTTCTGCTCTTGCATATAAACCCATTTCCCAAGCGCATCTGCTTTTCGGAACAGGGCAATCGCCTTGTCCAACTCCTGAGCGGCCAGTGAGTGGTTTTCCTGATCTTGGGCTTCGGAAAACTGCTGTACGTGGATTTCGGCCTGAACCGAATCCGGGTTTTGCCCCATAAGTTGCGGGGCAAACAAAGCAAAACAAATGGGAAACAATAGGGTGCGCATACAACCAAAGGGGAGGCAACGAAGGGTGTTTTGTTCCTTGGCTTGCTTCCACCGAAGCGAAACAAGCCAAGGAGCAAAATACTCCGTAGGGATAAGGAAATGGGATGAAATTGAAATCAGGGACTATCCAAGTTTCCTTTTCAAGTACCAGGCAATCCAGATGAGCAGCGCGAGGATGATGAGGGCTAAAACCAGGGTGATATAGACCGGGATGCAACAAATCCAGGAACTTGTGGGCATTTCGCCGCACTCGTAGCCCGTTAGGGGCGAAAGTTCCCGTTCTTCAAGTTTGTAGTTGAGGTTACATTCTTCCTTGGCATGGCTAAATTGTACACACAGCTCCAAGCCCTGTCCTTTTGCCAGGCGTTGTACCCCCAACCAGTTGGTGGTGACCGTAAAGATCAAGGTGTCGCAGGTTTTGAGCACTTCGCTGGCGGCCTCTGGTGTCACGCCGTCAGGGAGTGGCAATCCGTCCAAAAAGACGTTCCATTTGTAGTTCCATTGGTTGGCAGCCGTGTTGGGCATTTTGTTTGGGACGGTACCTGCTATGAACTCGGGTTCGCCGATGACCCCAGTGTGGTCTTTGAGCGAAAAACCAAAATTTTGTTCATGCATGAGTCCTTCGTTGCACACCTCCATGCGGATTTTCACCTGGTAGCGGTTCTGTCCCACTGGACAAACTTGAAGCACCTGGAGACCGTTGGGATCGATGCTGGCCACCATTTCCACGTCGCGGGTTGTAATGCCCCGCAAATAACGCTGTGGTGCAACTTCGAGGTTGGCAGGATTCAGGTTGGGAAAATACCGAAGGGCTTCCGCATAAATTGGGTTGGGAATGGTTTCGCCTTTTATAAAGTACTGCGCAGGCAAGGGTTCTTGTCCAACCGACAAGGCCAGATAATGGCCAACAGGCAGCAGTGTGTCTCCTGAAGTACCAATCCATCTGTCGCTCCAGGTTGAAAGCAACGCAGGGAAAAAGCGCAATTCATTGAAAGGATTGGCAGGTGGGGACCGAAAAGCTGCGGTTGATTGCTTTTGTACCCGTTTTTCAATAAAATCAGGGTTATTGGCACTCGCTCCAATATCCACCCGAAGGAAATTGAGGAATCGGTTGCTCAATGACCCGGAAGAGGTGGTCAGTGCTCCCAATGGATGGGTGGAGGTCCGTTCTTCAATGGGCTCCGTGCGACCGGCCAAGTAATTGGGAAAACTGACGAAATCAATCTTATCATGGATTTCCAAACCGCTATAGGCCCCGTTTTTGACTTCGCAGTTGTAAAAGAAAAAGATGGAGTCGGCCAATTTATCTGCAGCCAAAGCAGAGATGGCAAATACAGTAGGATAATGGGGGCGGTTGCGGTCATGGTTGAAAATATCCATGGTTTGGTTGCCACGGATCCTAACAAAAAAAGAATCGGCCACGCCCGGGTTTACATCCCGATTGGATACCGAGAGGTTGCGTTTGGGGTTTCGGGGTGGCGAGGTATTGCTTTTCCTTTCGGCCAACACCACCGTAGGGCTGTATTCCCCTGCAGCCGGATAAACATAAGTTTGATTGTAGGTGGCCAAATCTTGCTCCAAGGTGCCATAATCGTAATACCGAAAGTTGCCATCCCCGAGCAACCAAAAGGCTTTGTAACGGGCACCATACCGTACGTTGTCCAGGGTACTCTCCGCATTGACAATTTGGTATTCCACTCGGTTGGTTGCGAGGTTCCACCAATCTACCTGGGTAGTAGGACTCGGACAAGCGCCCGT
Source organism: Saprospiraceae bacterium (assembly GCA_022842255.1). Classification (GTDB taxonomy): domain Bacteria; phylum Bacteroidota; class Bacteroidia; order Chitinophagales; family Saprospiraceae; genus M3007. The sequence continues at coordinate 5,510 of JALHPW010000163.1, forward strand.
ATAGTCGCCATTGATCTTGAGGCAAGGATTATCCTGGGCCAAGGCTACCGAAGCCCCAAAAAACCAGGTGGAAGCGAACAGGATTAGTTTCATCAATTGTTTCATAGGTAAAGGTTTTGGTTAAACAAGTTTTTGGAAAATACGAGCCACTTCGGCAAAGAAGTCCAAATTCGCAACGCGAAGCAAAGGCTTTCTATCAAAATCAGGCCCTATTCAAAGTTTTTTTTTCCGAAACGCTGTAAAACAGACAAATTGGGCTTCCCCTTGGGCGCTAAAAACGCATCGAATACCATTTTTGGGAACGCAGGTAAACCAATGCAAAACCAATCATCAAAGCCCAATACAATACCTCTGCGGCCCACACCCAAAGCAGCCCCAAATCAGTGAAGTTCGTCACCCAATACACATACCCAAGGTAGGCGGCCACACAAAGCGCCTGGAGTTTTAGGCCAAACCAGGTAGCCCCCGTGCCAGAAAGCGCGTTCATCAATACCGCACCAAAGGTTGAAAAGCTCAACAGTCCCAACAGAAAATAAAAAACAGGCTGTGTTTCGGTAATCAGGCTCATGTCTTCCTTGCCAAGCAATGGATAAAGCAATTGACCGGGGAACAATAATATGGGTACGGACATAACCATGGTGACGAACCAGCAGAGTTTGCCGGTTTTCCAGGCAGCCGCCAGCACCTCATCCCGCCTATTTTGGCCTATCAGGTTGGAAACCAAGGTATTAACCCCTGTCGAAAAACCCCAGAGTGGAATCGAAAGCAGCAGGTAAACGGTGCGCGCTAGGTTTGAAATGGCCAGTGGGCGCTCGCCCAAATTTTCTACCATCCCAAAGAAAAACACCCAGCTCCCCTGCCCTACCGCCGCTTGGGCAACCACTGGCAGCGCAATCCGAAGTTGTTGAAGGGTCATGGGCCAATCCGGTTTGGGGATGGTAAATATCCGCTGGTCGCGGTTCTGTTTGTCGAACACCATGTAGGTCACAAAAAACACAAACGCCACCCCTTCCGCGATGCTACTGGCCAAACCTGAACCGCCAATACCCATTTCCGGCAGACCGAATTTACCAAAGATGAGTGCATAGTTGAGCATCAAATTCACAACCGCCAAAAGCAATGTTGTGGCCAGGATAATGGCTGGTCGTGCGATGCCCGTATACAAGGAAATAAGTGCCACCCCAGCATAACTAAAGAAAACGCCGTAGGAGCGATAATGGATGTATTCGAGGCTTTTTTCGTATACTTCCGGGGAGTTTTCGAGAAAAAACTGGAAAAACCAGGCCGACCCGAAACGCATAAATCCCCACATGATGGCGGCCAAGGCCAGCTCAAACAACAACATGGTGTGGAAGGTATGGCCCACCGCCCCCGGTCGCACTTCTCCCATTCGCCGGGCAATCATGATTTGGCCGCCCCGCGAAAACGAAAAGCCAATGGCCGCAATCGTGATGTAAAAAACCCCTACAAAACCCATAGCCGCAAACTCTACCTCCCCCTTGTGGTACAACAAGACCGCATCGCTCAGGGCAATCACATTCTGCGCCGCTGAACCGAGCATGATTGGGGCAGAAATCTTCCAAATCTGGCGGTAGGTCAGGTCAAGTTGCAAGGAGGTGGATTTGTTTAATTGGTAATTTGGTGATTCGAGGGGCATTACAAATCATTTCATCACCTTATCACTCATCACTTCATCACTCATCACTTTATCACTCATCACTTCATCACTTCATCAAAAAAACAACCAAGGTTTCCAACGCGCTGGTACAATGTTGAAATGTTGTTTTTCCCGAAAATCAGGGTCTATGAACACCAAAGAAATTTCAAAAAAATCAAGGCTCAAGCGGACACTTGGATGGTTTTTTATTTGATCCCAAGCGGCCGACATTCCAGGGCTGTTATGCACATCATCAAAGACGAAAACCGTTTTCTCATGCGCAAACGCCCTACATTCCTCAAAATATCGCAGCGTCGGTTCTGTTCGGTGATTGCCATCAAAAAACACAAAATCAAGCCTTTTCAAATCCTGAAGGGCCGGAGCAAGCTGTTGTTCAAACGTGCCCTCCCGGACCTCCACATTTTGCGACAAGCCGAGCCATTCCAAATTTGTGCGTGCCACATGGGCGAGTTCCGGACTTCCTTCCAAGGTCAGAAACCGGGCTTCCCGCACCGCAGAAGCCAGATACATCGCACTGATCCCAACGGAGCTGCCCAGTTCGAGCATGGTTGCGGGCCGTAAGTGATTGGCCAAGCGAAAAAGCAACTGCCCCTGCCAAACCGAACTGCCTGCCTGCCGTACGATGCTACGTACCGTACGTTGCTTGCGGGCCTCCCCTACCCCTCCGGTGCCATAATCCTCCACATTTACGGCTACGGCACTGGCCAACATTTTTTGACGCAAAGCCTCCACGTCGCGGAAGGCATAAAACCTGCGTTGGTCTTCCAACAATGCATACGCCAATTCGAACACAAAGGTGGAGTGCAATTGATATTTGGTGACGGCAGTACGGTAAAAGCGGAAAAATTCGCCAATCTGAAAAAAGTTCATGTGCGCTCCTGTACCGCTTTTTAAAGTGGCAGTACTGTTTTTTAACACTTGGGCACAAAATATGACGGGATTCGGTTAAAAAAACATTAAACGATTTTTCGTTTTAAAACATGGCTGGAATCGACCCGTTTTTGCATCAGTTTCACACAAAACGAAACAAAAATAACATGACAAAGATTCGGTTTTGCCTAAGCACCCTGCTGTTCGCCCTGCTTGTTTCCACCCCAACTTTCGCACAGAAATACAAAACCGCCGCCGGTGTCCGATTTGACAACGGATTCAACCTCACCGCCCAACAATACATCACCAATGGATGGACGGTAGAAGGTATTCTGCACACGCCTTTGATTGCCTCCAAAGACCTGGGAATTACCGTTTTGGCTGAAAAACACCGAAAAATCCTGTTTCGGGGCACCAATTTCTACACTGGTGCCGGCGTACACTACTACTGGCAACAGAACTCAGCAAGGGATGCCGAAGAAATTCACGACAATGTGATGGGTTTGAGCGCCATCGCAGGCCTGGAAGTGTCCTTGGGGCGCCTCAACCTGGCCGTGGACTGGAAACCCGAACTTCACCTTTCCGGCGACCAAGCCCGTCCCTTTGAATGGAATGGCGCATCCGTTTCGCTGCGATATATCATCGAAAAACGCGAACGCAAAAAAATCAAAGACTGGAAGGTTTGGGAAAAGTTTGGGAGGAAGAAACGATGAACGAATTACGAATTACGATTTGGGAATTACGATTTAATTGACCCGAAAAATGGATGAATTGTGCCTGCTTCGGATCAAATAAATCGTAATTCCCAAATCGTAAATCGTAATTCGTAAAACAGTCTTATTGCCCCAACCTGCCAACGGCGTCTTCTGTGGAGCGGAGTCGTTCTCGACAAAAACGGACCAATTCCGCGGCGCGTTCAATTTTGGCGCTCAAATCATCGATTCCTACGGAACCTCCCTGTAAGTCGTTCACG
>JALHPW010000164.1 GCA_022842255.1 Saprospiraceae bacterium
AAATGGGTTGGGCCGCCACCAGCGATGGTGGTGCCATAGGTATTCGGCAAGTCACCATAATCCAGCGCTACATACCCGAAATCGTAGGTCAGATCGTTCTGATTGTCCGGGAAGTTCGGGTCGTTTGGAACGTCGCCAGTACCATTTTCACCCGTAGGCAAGGTGGTTGGCGGGTTCGGGATAACAACCATTTCACCAGCAGGGTCGTCCGAGTTGGTTACATCGCTACCCACGTTGATGAGGGTTGGCGAGAAGCCATTGGGGGCAGTTGGCACACTGATTTTGTACATGCCAGGGGTCAGGCCGACGAACATATACATTCCATCAACCCCCATGTTGGAAGTTGTGGTATTGTAGGTCACATCATCGCCACCACCTGCTACGCCGTTCGGGCCAAACCAAACCAGCTGTACGCCAATCCCGTTGAGACCGTTTTCCCCTGGGTTTTGTTGGCCGTTGTTGTTCACATCCCACCATACGAGGTTACCAATTTTTGAAAGTGGCGCCTTGTAATCTTCTACTTCACCGAGTGGTGGATTCGTGCCCGTTGGGTTTCCGGATTGCAAATCCCCATTTGGAGAAAGACGGAAACGAACCATTGCCTGTCCACCCGCGAAGGTCGCATTGGCTGGTACCGTGAAGCAATATTGTTGGTTGACAACACCACCATCAGGGATGACGGCGCCATCGCCCACAAAGTCAAGCGTATTGAGTGCATCCGCCGGGTCGAATACGCCATTTCCGTTGAAATCAATCCAGCCTTGAAGATAAGCTTCATCGTCGGTATTGTTTACAGCGGTTACACGAATACAAGCCGTGGTACCAGGTACCATTGGGGTCGTGAACAGAATGCCATTTTCGTCATCACCCGTTGGGGTGCAAGTGCCTTGGGTACCGTTTCCAGTATCACCATCGTCACCGCCGGTCATCAAACCAGCCATGGGCTCAGGCAGACCATCCTGTTCGCCATCCACGCAAGTACCGAGGTAAAGGTCGGGCGTGGTTACGTGTGCAGGGCCTTCATTGAGTTCGGTGGTACCGTAAGTGTCCGGCAAGTCACCATAGTCGAGGCCGATGTAGCCAAAGTCAAACGTCAAATTGTCGCGTGAATCTGGGAAGCCATTGGTTCCGCCAGGGTTGTCGCCCGTACCGTTTTCACCGGTTGGCAAACCAAAGTTGGCAGGGATATTCACCATAACCCCCGCTGGGTCGTCGGCGTCAATCACATCACCCGCTGCGTTGAGTACCGTTGGGATACCTGCAGGGCTAACAGGCACGCTGATTTTGTACATACCTGGAATCAGGCCGCAGAAATCATATTTTCCATTTACTGCCGAAACAGTAGCCGTAATATCGGTGTAAGTTCTGTTGTCAGTAGTTGTGCTGAAGTCAGCATCTGGGCCAGCCCAAACAAGCTGAACCGTAACGCCGTTGATGCCCGCCGAAGCAGGTTCGTTTTGTTGGCCATCGTTGTTGTAATCGTTCCAAACGAGGTTACCCACTTTGGCCAGTGTGGTTTTGTAATCTTCCACCTCACCATCTACACCCCCGCCTTGTGGGGTCAACCCACCTGCTGGTGAAAGACGGAACCGTGAGAACGCTTGGCCGCCCTGGAACGTTGCAGATGCAGGAACAGTAAAGCAGAAAAGCTGAGCGCTCACGCCACCCACTGGAATACTTGCACCGGAAGCTGCAAAATCGCCGGTGGTAAGTTGTTCACCAGCTTCAAAAGTCCCGTTGCCATCGAAGTCAATCCAACCTTGCAACACCGCTGCCGAAGCAGTCATGTTCATGGCCGTAATACGCAAGCAAGCTTGTGCACCCGGTACCATTGGGGTTTCAAACACTACCCCGTTTTCGTCATCGCCATTGCCCGTGCAAGTTCCTGTAAGTGCCAGCCCTGTGGTATTGTCGTCACCACCGGTCATTTGACCAGCCATTGCTTCAGGCTGCCCGTCAGGCTCAGCGTCCACGCAGTTGCCCAATTTGAGGGCGGTGGTTACCCAGTGCCATGGGCCATTGGAACCTTCTGTGGTACCGTAGGAATTTGGCAAATCACCATAATCTGTTGGAATTACACCAATATCGAAGGTGTGATTGTTCTCACCGGCATTGCCTGTGGTCAACATAATTTGGACATCACCGCTGCCAAGCAAAACACCATCGTTGTCGCTGTAATCAGCCAAACCCGTGGTACTTTGGTTTGTTGGGCTCACCAAATAGTTGTTGAGCACTTGACCATTGGCAAATTGTGTGGCAGGGACACAGATTTTGTAATCTGTCAGGGTCCGCAGACCGGGTTGGTTGCCTGGTGTTGTAGGGTCACCGTCCGGTACATTGCCTTTGTTGAACGCGAAGTTGCCCGTGCCATTGGTGTTTACAGTAGCCAATACGGTGCCATTTGGCCATTTCAGCTGTACGCTAACACCTGCAATACCTGGTTCACCACTGTCCTGGATACCGTCACGGTCCAAATCGGCCCAAACGCGGTTACCGATTTCGAGTGGAGCGGGGTCGCCCGTCAACTCTACATCACCCAGACCATTGGCCTTACTGGGCGTTGCGCCGGGCTGGTTGAGTGTCCAACGGTCGTCAAACACCTCATAAGCAGAATTTGCCACCCGGTTACCCGTGGTGTTGTTAAAGCGAATGGTACCCCCAGAACGAATCTTGATAGGGTCGAGTACCACCGCCACGGCTTCATTCTGACCGGGAAGCACAGCCAATGGGCCCTGCAAAGATTCCGGGTGAATGATATTGTCCGCATAATAATCCGCTGTACCAGGTTTGGAAACGATGGAATACACACAGTTACTATTGGCATCCGCACGCAGGAGTTCGCCTGCCGTGGAATATTCGTAGAAGACGAGATTCCCGTTATAATCGTTGTTGTTGATGGCGTATTGGTGGCCTTTACGGTCAAGAATACCAATCAACATATTGCCATCGTCGTCAAACTCGATATCCGAGATGATAGGTTCGGCAATCTCACGCTCAGGGCCAGAAAAGTAGCGACTCAAACCACTGGCCGTACTATACCCCCAAGGAATCCAGCTGCGTTCACGGCCGTAGTTAAAGTCGAATTGAATTTTTTGTGTGAAATTTTCTGCAATTGGGTCAAATTCAAACACATAACCATAAATATCGGTACCTACGTACTGACCACTTACGGTGATTACCGGGCTGGTAACATTACCTGCCAAGTTTTGTCCGGAAAGGACCAAGCCCACATACAGTTTACCACGGGAATACTTCAAACCCCATGGGCGGTGTTCCCCGTGTCCATTGGTAGTGCCAGGGTCGGGAGCATCCCAACTGCGCACACGTGTGGCCACATCGCCAGCGGTAAGTGTTTGCGGGTTTTTAGGGTCGAGCAAGTCAATTTCGTAAATCTTGCGGTCCCACAAGTTCATCACGTATAAATACCGACCATCGTCGGAGATATCAATATCGCCGATGGAAACCTTACCCACCTGATCGCCAGCAGCATAGTCGGTGCTGGGGTCGGTACTATTGGCACCAAGACCGCGTTGTGCGGGCGTTCCGATAACACCACTCACTGGGCTGGTATTGTTGCCCGGGTTTGCAGGGTATGAACCCACATGGTCGTATGTCCAAATACCTACTGCATCCAAATCCAACCAGTTGGTGACGCCACCTCCGAATGGATTGATCAAATAAATACCGCCAGGACCCAATGGGCCAAAGGCGGCGTGACGACGCATTACTGCTGAAGTAAACACTTTTTGTGCCGGACGTGAAAATGCCACGCCATAAAGCGAACCTACCTGACCAATCGTAGCCAAGAGATTTGGATCAGGCACCCCTGGGGTACCACCTTCGTGGCTGGCAGGTACGCCGTTTTCTAAAAAGTCGTAAGAAATAAAAGCCGGTTTAGAACCCGCATTGCCATTACTATTAGGATCGCCAAACGAATAGCAAGGCAACATGATGGTTGGGTTGGGGTCTTCCACCCATTGCCCTGGATAGTTGATGGCGAATTTAATTCCACTCTGTTGGCCAGTGATAAATTGCACACTGGTACCGTATACCAAGCCGCCTGCCGCCGTGAAATCTACCCCTGCTGCCAAATCACAGCCAAAACTGGTGGGGATAGAAAACTCAACGCGCACGTTCTCGCCCGGATTGGCAGCACGGCCGCCGGTCACCAAAGTAGCAAAGTTGAAGTTACCATTGGCATCCGTGACAGTTGAACCAACGAATTGGTCAGTGCTTGGCAACACCGCATCTCCATAGATGCGAACCACGATGCCTTCAACACCAGGCTCAGCGCCGGTTTGGAGGCCATCACCGTTAAAGTCACGGAAAGCTGTTCCTGATTGCGCCGACAGCGAAATCGCTGTGCCCATCAGTAAAAACAAGGGAAGCACAATGGCCTGGAGTGCCAGTGCCCAAAGCCTGGTTTTGGGCGGTCCAGACTCAAGCCTGATGCTCAGACAATCCGGCTTCCCCTTTTGGAGTAAACAAACCCTTTTCATGAGAAATCAATTAAATCGTTATTAAAAAATGAGTGTTTTGCCTAAAAAACTTGTTTTCATTACCGGGGTAAAACATCTTCGAGCTTTCAGCCAGGGCCATCCCGGCCACGGATGTATGGCCAAAATCGCCGCAAAACACAAAACCGCGACGCCCCCACAAGGGGCGCCACGGCTCTGTGCGCATTGCCAGATTGGCCTTGCAGGCACACGGCAGGAGGATTAACAGGAAGATTCAAGCCCGCAGACAATCCGGCTTGAACCTCCAAATGAAGCTTCGGACTTTGGTCCGATACAAAGGCATATTGCACGAGGGTCTTAATCCCCAAAAACACCCAAAGCCCTCCAATGGAGAGCCTACCCAGACCCATATCGTTGTGTACTAAACTTGACATGCGCATTGCAATTTGAATAGGCCATATTCCCATTCAGCGTTTATGTGCCTGCCTCCGATCCTACCAGGCCGCCCAAGAATCTTTTTCCTTGGGCGGACCCGGCAGATGTTACGGAACAGGACTCCACCTAATTTTTTATAGCACTAGATTATAGTTTTAGTTGCTCGTGAAGGATTTGGGAGCAGGCCCTTGCGAACCTGCCCTTTCCTTGCGTCCAAAGTGTTCTTCACTTATTTCAAACACCTGATTTTCAGACATAAAAGTTGCTCTCCTTGCCTTGCGGCAAAGACTCGTTCTCTACCCGATCCCTACGTTGAGAGGGGTAGCCTGAGTACCTGGATTATGAAAAATGACCGTCAGTAACCTTAAAAATCCACCACTAAATGACGCGGGGTTTCCCACACCGTGTAGATTCCCGGACGCACCGTAGCCGCTTCGAGGCCCAGTTTGCGCGCTATTTTATCTGACAGTTCGTACGCTGTATAAACTTGGAAAAGCCGCCATCCAAAATGCTTGCGGATATGTTGCTTTTCGATACTTGTCTTTAAAAAACTGAACCGAAGTTTTCCTTCTTCCGTCACTGAAATCCACGCTGTCACTTTCGGACACTTACACGCTGTTTCTTGACCATATGACAACACCCTGCAAATCCCAACTCCCTGGCAACTTGTACTGGGGTTGCCAAACATAATTTCAGTTTTTACTCGCTTTCGGATTGAGAAATGAGACATCTGCGTTGGTCGCACATCTCCCGAGGGTTGAAGCAATTCCATTCTAAGTTAAATGTCCAGAACTTTGAAGAGATACCCACTGACGGGGGGCTGAGACGAGTTTTCTCAAACAGGATGCCTTCCCCACCTTGGAGGAATACAAGTCAGGCCCGCCCTTTTTCGGGCACGACATTGCTTTTAAACACCTGCGATATCTATTATAATCACGTCTCTGCTGGTTTGGACTAAGTTGTCAAAACGCGTTTGACTTGTTGCGGTATAACTGTAGGCGGAAAGACTTTTCATGACGACTTCGATTAGTGATTAACTGATTACGAAGTCAAAGGTGAGGCACTTGGCCACGGGTCTCTCAGACAGTTGAGCCGCGTTTTTCACACGCGCTTTTTATGGTATTTTAAAGACAGTAGCGTCTTAACTATTTGATTTTCAATGGCTTGATTTTTTAAAAAGTAAAAAATACAAGCAGTTTTTCACGAATTTGACCAAAAAAAATACGCCCAAAAACCGCTGGTCAGCGGTTTTTGGGCGTAGGTAAAGCCAATGCTGGTGAGGCCATCAAATGGCTTCACTGTAAACAAACAAAGGCGGGATTAAAAATTGGTTTCTCAGCGTTTACCTTCAAGCATTCAACTCCGAGAGCTGGCTCGTTGTGCCGTGCCCGCTTTGGATGCCGCCCCTTGTTTTCTCAGGGTATTTACGGTCATTTCCCAAAGGCGCTCGTACGGGATGATCTCAATTTCATGGGTCTGGTAAGCCACTTCCAAAGGCTGTGCGCGCAATTGCTCTACAAACTTTTGGGCCTTGGCGGCCACGATCTCCGGTCTGAACGACCCGGCTGGTATTTGAATCAGCGCCTTGATAAAACAACTACTCCTAAAGGTTTCGTTTTGCTTCAAGTAACGGCTGCAATACTTCTCGATGGCTTCAATTCGGTCAATCGATTGGTGGTTGTTGCGCTCCGAGATGGAGAATAATATTTGAACAACCAAAATCGGGATATTCATCCCTTGTTTGTCCTTCGAATAGGTAGGGGTTTCGTTGAGGAACTTGGACAGCTTGAATTTGGACTGATACCCAGCAGGTGGGGTAATTTCTCCGATATGGATCAAATAATGGGTATAAGCCTCATAAATCTTCCACATTTCCATGATTTGAACCGGGGGCACACTGGCCGCACGCATTTTTTTAAGCACGGAATCGCACACTTCAAACGCCTTCGAATAGTGTTGGGTGTACATGGCGAGCAAGAAGAACAATTCCTGAAGTTTGTACCAGTTGAACGACCCCTCTTCAAAGATAGATTGATACTGCTCAATGATGGCTTGCCCTTTTTCAAATTCTTGCAACTGGATGTAACACACAATCAGTTGGTAATAAAAGGCTTGCAAAGGCAGGTTGCTCTCAAACTGTTTTTTTCGGAAGAATTGGATAGCGTCTTCGCAGACTGCTGCCGTAGTGGCATAGTCGTTGCGGCTGCTGGAAATCATCACTTGGATAAGCCGCGCACAAAGATGAAGCCGGAAAGAATCACTTTCGGCCATGTAGGGCTTTATCTGGTCAAAGTACTCCTGGGCCTGTTCCGAAAGTGATTTTTTCGTTGCCTTACTGTTTACAAAATGACTGACCAGATGGGTATAAAGATCCTCGGTCTCATTCTCCATCACCCACTCCTGCTGGGCGCGATGATACATTTCCCGATACATTTTATATCGGGTTGGATCGCCATGAATGGTGCCGTAGTGGAGCCGCAAGGTGGAAAGCACACTCATGGACAACTCCGTGAACTCGAAAAAAGTGGTTTGTTTCAATAGGTCTTCCAATACACTAACGCTGACGCGCTTGGCATTTTTGGACATGAGCACCATGGCTGCCGACCATTTCCGGTTGCACTCGAAATAAGCCTTCTGACGGTCGCTGCCGGAGGCTGCCTTGAATTCGAGCAAAAAAAGCACACTTAAAATGCGCTCTTTCAAACGTTCCTTGAGGTTCAGGTACTTCGAGCCACCTTTTTGCCCGGGGTACAGCAAGGCAACAGCATCTTCGTCCGAGTGGACTCGTCCATCGTGAATGGCCTCGAAAAGCTGCTCCATCATGGAGCCTGGCTCAAGCACAAAACCCCAGAGTCCAGAAGACCTGAACCGGGCTATATGAATGGAATGGATGAGTTCTATTAAATCCTGCATGGTTTTTCCTGTTTATGGATTGATCAAACACAGAGACACCTAAACCTGCAAAACACAGGCTCAAGCACAAGTGATTTAGGCCGATACGGCCCTTAAACCCAAAAAAGGAGGAAAAACAGACAGCGTTGAGTTGGCCAAAACCGAGCAACATTGGCCGAAAGTGAACTTTTTCATGAGATATATTAAATAGAAAGAAATCCCCAAGTGGCTACCCGCTTGGACGATTGGTTGCTCTTTCCTTCTATTCAAAGGAGATTAAAAGAATGCCGGAAATCAGGACGGAATACAGGCGGATTAAATGGATTAGATGCGCAAATGTAATTGCTCGATTAGACAAACAAAGTATCTACGGATATATTATGGTGAATTTTTGTCATTTTGTCTTTTAAACAGCATAAAAAACCGCCCTGTCGCCATCTCGGTGGGTGAGATGGGACAGGGCGGATAGCCATTCTATTCTGTTGTGCGGACTCCCGGCGGGTAGTCCCTATGCGGATTATTTGACTTGAATCATCCTTCTAGTAGCATTGTGTGTAGGTGTTTCTAGTTTGTAGTATAAGACCCCTGTTGTATTCAGAAGTGCACGCTCTAAAAATACCGTGTTCTCTCCTTTCGCAAACTGGCCCTTCTGCTGGTATACTACCCTACCCGATTCATCCATCACCGACAATATCGCCTCACCTGATTCTGGCAAGAAGAACCCGATACTGGTCTTGCTTGCAAACGGGTTGGGTTGATTCTGGTACAGTTCGAAACCTACGCTGTTAATTATCATCCCCGCAGGGGACCTAAAGCGGAAGGCTATTCCCAAGCGAGTCATTGCGTCATTGGTCATTGCGTCATTGGTCATTACGTCATTGGTCATTACGTCATTTTCACCCGCCGAAGCAGGAGCGAAGGAGGGGTATGCCTCAGCGCGGGTGATGGCACCGGACACGCCGAGCATCTCGCTCAACTTGCCGGCTTTCTCAGCGCGGAAACGAACCCTGAACTCCTGCGCACCGTCGATAGAAACCGCCATGGCGTTTTCTGGCAACAGGTTGAAGTTGTGCTCCGTAACATTGTCCCCTTTCACCACGCCAACCGCTTTCAGGCCGTCGAGCGTTGCGGTGAACTGGAAGCCTTTGAGGGCCTGTGCGGATTTGAACGATACCTCGAACTCCTCTCCGGCCCTCACCTCGCGGTCCTCGATGTCGAAGATGGCCGTGCCGG
>JALHPW010000165.1 GCA_022842255.1 Saprospiraceae bacterium
CGTTTATGTGCTTAGAAAGCAGTAAAAAGTCCTGCTCATCCATACCATTCAATGGATTGTCATCCTTTTCTGGAACGATGGTAAACGATCCTGCAATCGGGACATTGTTAAAAAATTCCATGCAGCCGCTCGCATCTGTTAAGTCAAAGTAGGAAAAGGGCGGAGCAAAGGTTGAACTGCCATCAATATAGAAAACAGCCGTTTCAATTGCCTCGCCACTGCACATGACCTTGGCGCACATAAACAAATTGATGGAGTTGCTACCAGGGCAATTACCAAAATTGTCCTGGACAATCAGGTCTATGGTGCAAAAAGCAGTGTTGCCCGATGCATCCATGGCCCACAGCTCTATTGTGACGCTGGTATCAACATCATCACAGGTGAGCAACAGACTGTTTATGGGTTGTGCAGGTGTTTGATTGTCAAAGGGGAACCCAGCACCCGTGCCGGCCCTGCGTATCCCCAACCGAATCTGATCGACAGGCGTTGCATTGTCGCTTACAAATTGAAGCAAGTCGGTGGCCCAAATGTTAAGCGAGCCGGTAGGCATGATATTGGCACTCAACCCATTCAAGCAAACAATGGTCGGCGGTTCAAAATCGCCAAACTCCGTGGCGGCAATGCTAGGCTCCGTTTTTTCAGCACTGGAAATGCCCGGAGCGGATTTGAATTGTGGGACAAAAGAAAGCAGCAAATCGTGTTTCTCTGCTGTGGGGCCGGCATATCCTTCCGCATGAAGGCCAGTATTGCTGATGCTTACAACATCTTTCAAGGCAAGGGTTTGCAAGGCCCGGAAGCGAATGGTCGTCAAAGGGGAATTAGGACCAAACCCAACCGGCACATCGAATTGTGTCCAACTTGTGGCCATTTTTCCTGGATTTGACAGGTTCCAATACCCCGGCGGAATCATTGGGTTGTTGATGATATCCAACACTTCCAATTTTTGAGGGTCAAAATCCAAGGCAAACTGATACCCCTGCCAGGTCCCATTTTGCGTCATAAAAATCGGAATATCATACACCTGCCCAGCCACCAAAACGGTGTCGGGCATACCCAAAAATGCATCAGGGTAATCCGGTGGCCCGGCGGCTCCATCCAAATCGGCGGTACAATCAACGTCGCCAATTTTGACCCCTAAAAAGCTGGACATCGTAAGGGGTGAATTGCCACTCTCCGAAATTACTTCCGGGAATGCCGTCATAAAGGGGTTCATCGGGTTGGGGAACATAAAATCCGCATCCACAAAACGCCAGGGGGTGTTATTGGGCAACTCTGAATAGATACCCATGATCAATTTGCGGAGCTCCACCAGGTCAAAAGAAGTGATGGAACCACTTTTGTTCGCATCGGCAGCAATCATTTTATACGGATTGTCCAAAGGCTCTACCCCGATAATATGCTTTGCAATCAACAACAAATCGAAGGTGGTCACCCCGTTGAGCGGGTCATCGTCTAGGTTAGGTAAAATGGTATAATTACTGAAGGGATTGGGGACAATGATATTGGCACAACCATCCGGACCCGTCACGGAATCAACAATAGAGAACGGAGGCTGGAAAATAACGGTACCATCAATTTGGATAGTTACTCCAGGCATAGGTGCGCCATTGCAGCCTGAGGTGACACAGACTTTTACTGTGTCGAAGTTAGAAGTATTGCAATAATTAAACCCATCCTTGATTTCTACATTGGTCTGACAATAATCGGCATTTCCCGAAGCATCTATGGCCCATATTTCTATGGCCTGTATTCCGATATCATTACAACTGAACGTCACGGAAGTAATCGGGTTGCCGGACATATCTACCGGGAAACCAGTGCCCATACCTGCCAATCGAATCCCGGTTTTGATTTGACCCGCAGGCGTTTCATTATCACTGACCGATTGTAAAAAATCAGTGTCCCAAAGCGAAAGTTGTCCAGCTTGTAAAAGGTTCGCAATCAAGCCATTGACACAAACCACAGTAGGAGGTTCTGTATCTGCAAGAGGCCCCTGAAACTGCATAGGATCTACAGGCGGAAGGTTTTTCTCAGCCGAAGGGGCCAGGTTTTTCTGCGCAAATAGCCCGGAAGCGAGTAGCAATAATGGAAGTAGGATAGATTTTTTCATAACAGTCTTTTTTTTAGGTTGATTTGGTTGACTGGTTAATTGGTGATTGGTATACAAGAGATTGGTACTTGAAAAAACCAGTCAACTAATCACCAGTCAACCAATCACCAGTCAACCAATCACCAGTCAACCAATCACCAGTCAACCGATCACCAATTAACCAGTCAACCAATCACCAATTAACGTTGCCCCATTCAATACCGAACGATTTTGCCCGAATGGTCAACCTCGCCCGCGCGAACGCGCCAGAAGTACACCCCGCTTTGCGAAAGCGCGGAAGCCGGGATTTCCAACAAGGCTGGGCCTTCGGGCAAAGTGGTTTTTAGTTGAAAAAGCAATTTGCCCGAAAGGTCTATTACCTCCAACAACACGGTTTCCGAATGCAGCAACTGGATGGGCAAAGAAGCCCCCGCACTGGTTGGATTAGGAGAGGGGTTGCCAATAAGATGTTGATTTTCAGGCGCTAAATCGAAAAAACCAACCAGATTTCCACAGGTGACATCGCAAATTTTCACGCCGACAAATTCCAGGGCCGACGAAGGTAGGTTGTTGGAGTTCACGGTAATTGATTCGGGGAATGGGGCCGAAAGCGGGTCGGGGGAGGGAAACACGTAAGACTTGTCCACAAACCGCCAGGAAGTGTTGTTGGGCAGTTCTGTATAAATGCCCAGTATGAGTTTTTTGCATTCCAGCACATCCAAAGTGTCTATTACCTTGTCGTTATTCGCATCGGCAGCAATCCATTGATATGGGGTATCAAACAGGTCAACCCCATCAATATGGTTCTGGATGATTACCATATCAAAAGTGGTCACGCCATCAAGTGGGTTTACATCGTTTTCCGGGGTTACCACAATCTCCACATTGGCTGGCAAATTGTGGTTGAGAACTCCACAGGCCCCTAAATCAAAGTAGCTAAATGGGGGCATAAACGGACTTGGTGGCGGCACCTCAAAATTAAAAACCGTTTCTTCCGGACTCTGGGCACAGGCATCTGTGACACAGGCTTCCAGGACCACAAGACCATTTTCGCAATTTAACAGATTATCCTGCACGATCACAAACGTGGTACAGAAATCCGCATTGCCAGCCACATCAATTGCCCAAAGTTCCACCGCTTGGCTCCCAAGCTCATCACAATCGAAAAGCAAACTCGTAACAGGCTGACCATTGGCATCCACTGGGAAACCAGTGCCTGTGCCCACTTTGCGAAGCCCGGTTTTGAGCAATCCGGTTGGCGTCACGTTATCTTCCGTGTATTGCAAAAAATCGGTCGACCAGAGTTGAATCATTCCCGTAGGCATGATATTGACACTCAAGCCATTGAGGCACACCACCACTGGCGGTTTGCAGTCCTTAACCTCGAATGATTTTTCACAAACTTGTACCCCACCCGCATTGTTGGTCACCACCCAGCGCACTTTGTGGTTTCCATGGGGCAGCTCGGGCAACACAAAAACCGGGTTGGCACTGGTTGTCCAGCGCAAATTATAGGTCGAGGCGTCACCCGAAACCGTGGTTTGCAATGCAAACTGCCATTTCAGGGAGCTGGGCAACGTCCGACTATCAAATTCCCTGGCCGAACCGCCCGTATAATTGGGACTGTTGGCATTGTTGAAAAAGACCACGTTGGGGTTCAATGAAAGGCTGTCGCTGTTCACCACCGTTTCCTGAACACCGTCGTTGTCCAAATCCAAAAACAACAAACAGCGCACGGCGAGCGCGTTGCCTGGACAGGTATCCCGAACCGAAAGGGTAAGGTCGATGGGCATTTCTGCCAAATCGTGGGATAAATTGCCATTGTCCCACCAATAAATTTCGTTCCAATAGTCTGGATTGTTGGCAATGAAATCGCAAGCTGGAATTGCGGTGTTGCAGTTCAGAAGCTCCGCCTGGCATTGCGCAGCTATTTTTTCAGAAAAGACAAAGGAGGATAATGCCAGCGAGAGGCTGAGAAGTAAAAACTTTTGCATGAGTAGAGATTAAAGTAGTAAAAGTGAATTTCCGTCAAAGGTATAGGGCATTTGTCAGGAAAATCTGACAAATGCATGATATAATGTGTCGCCTTTTTACAACTACATAAAATAGTATAGGCATGGATTGGCGACTGTGCAACCAAATCCATGCCTACAATAAAAAACAACCAATAAAATCAAAGCCGCATCAAACGCCCGCTTTCTACCACATTTCCTGCACAAACCCGCCAAAGATACAGCCCGGATTGTTCCATGGCCGAGGCCGGGATATCGAGAAAATGTGCACCAGCATCCAACGCGAGTGTTTGACGCCAAACAGATTTTCCAGCCAAATCACTGATTTCAATGGAAACCGTTTCAGTGGCACTCAAACGCAAGGGAATGCTTGCGCCCCCCTTTGTTGGATTGGGCATCGGGTTGAAGATTTGGGCCTGGGTGCTGTGGGGGTTGTTTGTTTTTTCAACGAAAGCCAATTGTAATGGGTGCCGAATTCCGACTTCGTCGTAGGCTTCGGCAGCCATCCGGCCATTATTTGACAAACCAAGTGCATCGGATAGCCGTGTGTCAGTGTGGGACTTGATGCGCAGGTACAGCAGTGCATCGCCCGGCAACACTGGCTTTGCCCCAACTTCCGACCAGCTCAGATTCAGGATTCCAGGCTCGGGTCGCGCCCAGTTATCGGCGCCCAACGCAATCGCCCCATTGGACACAACTGATTCAATCTCAAGGACGTATGGATCATATGTCATAGAAAACTGGACGCCTTCCCATTGCCCGCCTTCAGGCACGCTAAGGGGCAACTCGAGGGTTTCTCCGGCCTTTAACGACCTATCCGGCAGTTCTAGCCAAATATCGCTGCCCCTTGCTTCAGCCGCACCTTGCAATGTGTCCACATTGGAAGCCGTGCCGTTCACATCCCCAACTTTGACCCCTTTGAATGACAGGTTGGTCGGGTAAGCACTGATTGGTTGCAATAAGAGGGAATAGGCATCTGGGCAATCCCCAAAATAGGGGTTCCCCCACACCGTACAGGTATCTACAAAAAAACGCCAGGATGGGGTGTTATTGGGCAACTTATTGGTCAAGCCAAGGATCAGTTTGCGCAGCTCCAGGATGTCGAAGGTAGTGACAGAGTTGCTCATGTTCACATCGGCGGCAGTAAGCTTCCAGCCTACATCAAAGGGCTCCAACGCAAGGATATGTTTGGAGATCAAGACCAAATCAAAGGTGGTCACACCATTCAGCGGCAAGGTGTCTTTTTCGGCCGACAAAGTGAAATGATTGGCTGGAGGAAGGGTGTTGAGTTCTGCACAACCTTCCAGATAGGCATTCAGCGTTTGGACAAATGGAGGTTGGTTGGGAACTACCCATTCGGTCGAAAATACCACATCTTGAATCACCTGGCCATTCCAATAATTGCGCGCGCAGATAGAAGGCAAGGAAAGAATTGGGCAGACCCCGGCAGTGTCGTATACCAGTATACTTGCAACACAGTTTTCTAGGTTGCCTACCTTGTCCTGTACCCACAGCTCTACCAACTGGTCTTCCCCTGTGGAGCAGTTGAACATCACGGTATCTTGTGGATTGCCCGCATCATCCAAAGGGAACCCAAAGCCATCCCCTACCCTACGCATCCCCAGCACCAATTGGGTATCGGGCGTGATATTGTCCGATACGGCATCCAGGACCGCAGAAAGGGGCACCATGGCCGATTGCATGACGTCTAGGTAAACCGCCATGCCCGTTTTGCAGGTAATATTGGGCTTTTTGCAGTCTTTGATTTTAAAATTTCGATCGCAAAACCGCTCAATCCCGTCTTGTGCTGCCCGCCATTCAATCCGGTGTCGTCCTTCCGGCAAAATCACGGGCACGAAATCATAAGGGGCGGCATTGGTACTGAAACGTACCGAGCCGATGGTCGTATCCCCAGAATAAGTGATTTCCAAGGCAAACCTGTACAACATGGAATCCGGCAAGGGGCGGTAATCGAACAGGACGGTATCGCCTCCCGAATAACCTGGATTGAAAGAATTGTTGGCCATCACCCGGCCTGCCGGGGGCGGGTTCCCGCTGGCAATGACGGTTTCTTGTAGCCCATCGTTGTCCAAATCCAGGTACAACAAAAACGAAACCGTGGCCAGGCCGCCGCCATTGCAGCCCTTGATTTTCAGGTTCAAATCCAGGGAAGCCTCGTGCAAATCCGCGTTGCCAATGGTAGGGCTGTAGGTAAACGGCGCGTAATTCCAAAGCGATTCATCGTTTGTACTTTCATCGCAATAGGTTGGTGTGCTCTGCGGACAGTTGACAATATAGGGGCATTGCTGGGCCGAGAGCGTGGTCAGGGAAAGACTGAAGGCGAGCCAACAATAGGTACGCAAGCCTTCCCCCAAAGGCTGGTGTATCGGTTTTCTCATAATCGGTATGGTTGAAAAGCGGTTTTTTCAAGCCGCCAGATAAGTGTCTGTCTGTTTTTGCGGTCGAAAAATATTTTTAATTGAGAAAACCAGCCGCATTTAATCGCCTTTTGACGGATGTGCGACAAAAGGCAAAGCTATTCCGCGCCAATACTTTCTAGATAAGCCAATACTGCCTTGGCTCGTTCTCCCCCTTTCTTGGCATGGTGCAAGAGTTTCAATCCATGCGGCCCACCCGATGTTTTCAATTCCGGAAAGGCTTTCAAGGTGGCCTTTACCAGTTTTAGTTCGCCGAGCATGGCCGCACAAAATATATTCATACGTGCGCCTTTGGACAACAGGAATTCAGCGATGTCCCGGTTACCGACGTGGCCGGCAGCTTCTAGTGCCGATTCAAAATCGCCGCCCCCGTGATCGAAGGAGGCGTTTAGCAGACGAGGTTCTTGGGTATAAAGCTCTTTTACCCGATCCAAATTCTTGTGGGCCTGGCCCACCCATTCCTTCACCAATTCGAGCGGGAGCGGGTCGCCTTTGGGTGGGCGGGACTGGGTAGTTTGGCTCTGGAGAGGTTCGGGGCTACCCACCAGCATGGCGGCAAGACTGCCGCCCGTGAGTGCAAGAAATTGTTTGCGGGAAAAAAGTGTGCGCATGGCTGAAGTACTGTTGGTGAAATGAATACCTGAAACTATGCCCGCTCACACCTTTGCCTATTCAAGATTAGACGGGTCATAGCGAAACCCACCCAATTCGCCCAAAACCGTTGCAGATTTTCTTTAACCATTTTTAACTACGAAACTTATCGTAGTCGAATTTCAGCACCCATCTTTGCCCCATATTCAACCGTAGTTCGTTGTGTAAATACCACGTGCTGCAGGTTCAAAACATCTATTCATGAAAAAAATCCTGCTCCTCTGCCTAGTCTTGATTGCCATTCAAGCTTTTGGACAAACAGATAACCTCAACGAAAACCTTGAAAACGCACTCCAGCAAGCCGCCGCCAAAGGATGGTCTGGCTCGGCTATAGTCTCAAAAGGGGACAAAATATTACTGGAAAAAGGATACGGATTCGCAGACCGGGAAACCAAACGCCCACAAAGCGCAGAAACCTTCTTCAGTATCGGCAGTATTACCAAACAGTTTACCGCTGCAGCCATCTTGAAACTTGAAACCCTGGGTAAACTCAAACTCACCGACCCCCTATCCAAGCACTTCCCCGACACACCTGTCGACAAATCGGGCATCACCATTCACCAACTGCTCATCCATGCTGCTGGCTTTCCCGGCGCGATTGGCGACGATTATGAAAACGTAGATGCGGACCAATTTGCCAAACTCGCTTTTGCATCGCCATTGCTTTTTGCCCCTGGTCAGCAATATGAATATTCCAATGTAGGCTACAGCCTCCTAGGCATCATCGTGGAAAAAACGAGCGGCATGGGGTACGAAAAATTCCTTCGGGAACACCTTTGGCTGCCCGCAGGAATGAAACACACGGGCTACCTGCTGCCCGGCTTCAAAAAAGAGAACCTGGCTACGGGTTATCAGGACGGCAAACGCTGGGGCAGCGCTATGGACCGCCCATGGATGCCGGATGGTCCAGGCTGGCACCTGCGTGCCAACGGTGGCGTGCTCAGTACGGTTGGAGACATGCAACGTTGGTATAAAGCATTGAAAAACAATGTGGTATTGCCCAAAACTGCCACTGATAAAATGTTTACCCCGCATATTGCCGAAGGTCCTGCCGGACAGAGCCATTACGGTTATGGCTGGGTGGTGCAAAACCTGGATGGCAAACCCCTCATTTGGCACAATGGTGGTAATGGGGTGTACAATGCCAACATGACTTTTGTCCCAAGCGATGATATCTGCGTCATGGTATCCTCCAATTCCAACGACCATATTTCCGACGATGTGGCCATGCAGTTGCTGGGTATCATTTTGGGAAAAAAGTTCATGGCTGCCGAAGAAGATGCCCCCTACCGCAACAACCCCGTCACCCTTGCCATTCACAGGGTTTTGCTGGAAAAAGGCCCTGAATATTTCTCCAAAAACAGCGATGCCGTATTGCGGGAGGCCGGGTTTGACTTTGACAACGACATGCAATTGCTCGGTGTAGGCGAACGACTGGAAGAGGCCGAAAAATGGGAGGAAGGGGTTGCCTTGTTTGAAACCTACACCCGGCTATTTCCCCGCATCGTGGTGGCCTGGAACCGGCTTGGCAAATGCCGCATGGCCAAAGGAGATAAGGTGGGCGCCAAAGCAGCCTGGGAACAATCGGTGGCGCTACGGCCCAATGGTAATCCGGCGGTAAAATGGTTGGCTGAAATGTAAAATCGCGACAAAAGGCACATTTATCAGGGGAAGCAGAAGGGGCCTTGTTGATGGTTTGTTATTTTTGAAGCAAAATATCAACCATGAAATTAACCAACCTGATTTTCCTGCTTTTCCCTTGCGGACTTTCTGCTCAAAACTGGATGCCCATCGTACCAAACGAGACCTACCA
>JALHPW010000166.1 GCA_022842255.1 Saprospiraceae bacterium
TAATGTCCAATATCCAACGGCTCAAATCTTTGCCCATTTTGCCCTAATTTCCTACTCTTTTTTTCAAAATACGGCAAAATCCCCTTTTTCGGGGAGATGAAAACCCTCGTTTTGGTGGATTGTGGCTGGGGGGCTGACAGGCCCACCTTTGCCCTATGATTTTGATGAAATCATGCACCACTAAAACTTTTCAATCTAGCCCGAATCAAGTTCGGGTTTCAAATTTTTCAAAATGAAACAAATCAAATTTTTCACACTCCTCCTTGCGCTGGTTGGCGCCTTTTCCTTGAAAGCATCCGCTCAGGATGTGACCACCCAAAATATGGCGACCATTAGGGCTGCTTACGATGCACTCAACCGTAAAGATTGGGCAGGTTTTGCTGCTTTGTGCGACCCTAATTTCACAGACATGAACGTTGGCCCTGCACCGGCTGTAGGGATTAATGCCGCGCTCGAATTGTACAAACAGTTTCAAACCGCTTTTCCTGATTTTAAAATCACTATCAATGAAATCGCAGCAGCAAGCCCAACGCGCTTCCTACTTCGGGTTACCGTGAGCGGTACCAATACAGGTTCGTTTATGGGCTTGCCGCCTACCGGGAAACCCATGAGATTCGATGATGCGGATGTGGTAGAAATGAACGCGAATGGCAAAGCCATTAGCCACGCCATTACCAACCTTGGAGAGCCCTTGGTTCAAATAGGATATGCTTCCATGCTCAATCCAAGTACCCAAGTGGTCATGTCCATCTACGAAAAGTTCGGCAAAGGCGATGTGCCGGGTATTCTCGCGTCAAGCACAGACGATGTGATGTTCGACATCCAGGACCGGATGTTCGACTCCAAACCACGCCAGTTCAAAGGCAAAGCAGAAGTGGGTAAATTCTTCCAGGAATTGGGCAGCAAATTCCAGTACACTAAATTCCAGCCTACCCGTTTTGTGGCCGATGGAGACGATGTGTTTATTCTTATCGACGCCGAGTACAAACTCCTGGCCACTGGCAAAACGTACGCCTCTACCTACACCCACCACTTTAAAATCGTGAACGGGAAAGTTGCCTTCTTCCGCGGTCTGGATGATTTCCAGATGATGAAATAAGCAATTTTTAGGACGGATGAATAGCCGCCGGGTTGTGCAACACCATCCGGTGGCGCCTTCCCGGTATATGCTCACAACCTTTTATGTAACAACCCCAAACCGGTGCTGCCTCTAGAGTCAGCCCAACGGGTCATGCTTTTAGGCCTATTCAACAGATCCTGATTATGAAAAAGCGGGCGTCCACCTCCATATGCTTTTTTGCCTCGGTTGCGGTGTTCCTGTTTTTGGCGTGTTGCATCAGGGGTAAAAAATTCCTCTAAAAAACCAACGAACCATAATTTTTCACCAGCCAAACTTTCAAACATTATGAAAAAGTCTAAATTTTTCACACTTGCAATCCTCTTTTCAATTTCTGTTGCCTCACTTTGGGCCAATACCCGGTATCCCGCACCCAGCGATATTGTGAAGCAGTATTACGCGGCTATTGATGGCGGGAATACTGCGGATATGGAAAAATTATTGTCCGAAGATTTTCAAGGGAATGCACCGTTCGCCCCGCAGGCATTGCCAAAACAGGCTTGGCTGGGTGTTGGACAAGGCTTTAAGGCGGCCTTCCCGGATATGCGACACGAGGTCGTTAATACCTTTGAATCAGGCTTTAATGTGTCCGTACGTGGGGTTTTCATGGGCAAGAACGATGGCCCGATGATGGGCAACCCCGCTACGGGAAATTACGTAAACGTACCGTTTAATGCCATTTTCGAATTGGATAAGGCTTGGAAAATCAAGGCGCTTTTTGTCCAATTTGATCAGAAAGCTTTTGATTCCCAACTCATGGCCGGTCTGCCCAAGGCCGCTGCTGCTGCGGAAACGACCGTGCGTGGAATCATGGCCGCTGCAGACGCAGGCGACACCGAAAAACTCATTTCCTACTTCAGTCCCGATGCCAAACACTATTTCAGTGGTGTGGCCAATACCCATGAAGAACTGAAAAAACGAGTGACTGGCCTGAAAGCTGGATTCCCTGACATCAAACGGAATTTGAATGTGATTTCCAATGCTAACGGTACGGTTGCGGTGCAAGGTTGGCTCGAAGGAACCAATTCGGGCCCTTTCATGGGACAGCCCGCTACGGGTAAAAAAATCAGGATTTCGGCGCTTGGTGTGTATCAAATCAATGCCTCTGGTAAAGTGGTTGAAGCCTGGATAGAATTGGATACGGCTTCGCTATGGAGCCAGTTAAGGGGCGAAAGCACCGCAAGCGGCAAATAAGGACCTGAAAACATGCTTCCAACAATAATTAACAAGCTTAAAATATTATGAAAAAATTTCAAGCTTTTTGCCTGACCGTATTCTCCATCCTGTTGGGGTTGGGCACTACCTACGCCCAAACACCCGCCCAAAACAAGTTGACCACCCCTTGTTGGCCGCTGCGCCCCAAGAATAACCGCCCAACCGCTACCATCTGTTTGTCAAGTTTTTAGCCAATGTGGCGTTTGAGCCTCCTCCCTTGCCAGCTCAGCCAATTCTTGTGCCGGATTCAAGCAACCAGATTGCCTTTGGCAAATACATTGCCGATGCGCTCTGTGCCTGTTATGCCTGCCATTCAGCTGATTTTGCTAAAATAGACGAACTAAGCCCGGAGAAAAGCGAGTTAACCAACACTCTGTCTGACAAATTAAGCTAAAATAATGGTACTCAAATTCATCAACCTTTTCAATTTGTGCATCGTGCTGGCTTTTACACCAGCCTGCACCCAACAGTCAAAAAAAATGGAACCAATCGTCAATACCGAAACCAAGGGTCCCAAGCATTTTGTATTCGTTCCAGGCTCTTTCCATGGTGCCTGGTGTTGGTTCAAAATGCAACCCTTGTTGTCAAAAAATGGCAACAGCTCCATTGCCATTGATTTGCCCAAACATGGTTTGGATACCACAGCGCCTGCTGGTGTTACCCTCGATCAATACGTGGATGCAGTATGTAAGGTTTTGGAACAATACGACGAGCCTGTGGTACTCGTGGGGCACAGTCGGGCCGGCATTATACTTTCGCAGGTGGCAGAGCGAATGCCAGAAAAAATAGAATCGCTGGTCTATCTCTGTGCCTTCTTGATTCCTGACGGAGAGCCCATGGTAGCTACTGCCTTGACCGATACGACTTCGGTGCTGGTCTCCAACCTGATTTTTAATGAACCAGAAGGTTGGCTTGTTCCCAAGGCAGAAGCCTATCGCGAGGCATTTTACCACGACTGCTCTGAGGAGGATCTGGCGCTTTGTCAATCTTTGCTTTCCAAAGAATCAATTGCATCCGTGACCACTCCATTATACCTCTCGGCCAATCGCTTTGGCAAGGTGAAAAAGGTGTACATCTATACAACGGAGGACAGGGCTGTCACCTACGGCCTGCAAAAAAACATGGTTGCTAGGATACCTGTTGATCAAGTGTATGCGCTACAATCCAGTCATTCGCCATTTTTGTCACGCCCAAAGGATTTGGCGGATATTTTATTGAAAATTTGAAACAGGCTTCATAGAATGATGCCCAGGAAGGGCGCAAATGTGAAACGCATAATCTGCACTTTGCGATGGCGTTTGCGCTGGAGTTTGCTGGGTGGAGGCATTTTTTTGCGTGGGCCATTGGGTTTGACGCCCACCCGAACCGACCTTTTGAGCACGTTTTCCATGTGGACGCTGTGTTCGGCGGCCAAAAACGGGTCGTTCACCCAAACCATCACTTCGGCATTGAATTTATGTGATAGTAGCTCCAGGTTGTAACTGCCAATAGCAGAGACTTGCCCATCTATCACCATCGCTTTGGTGTGGAGCATCTTGGTGCCTCGATACTCCCAGATTTCCACCCCTGCCCGCAGTGCGCGTGCTCGTCGGTTTCTATACACCGCCTGCACCACCGGCAGGTCGCTGGTATAGCTTGAATTGGTAATCAGCCGGATTTTTACACCGCGGTCTATACTGCTTTTGATGGCTCGGCGCCAGCGTCGGGTGGGGATAAAGTATGGGTTTTCGAGAAAGAGCGTGCTGTCGGCTTTTGCGACCAAGGCAATCAACTCATCGGTGGCTTGACGGTCTTTGCGGGCACGCCATCTCCGACCTTTCCGTTTTTGGAAATAGGTGTAATTGTCGTGGATGAAGTGAACGGTCTGGGTGGTGTTTTTAAACCCTGTATTCCAGTTCTTTTGGCCGATAGGTGCCAGATGGAGCCTTTGTTGCACCTGTGCCAGGGCCTCTTCCAAGGTGTTTTGCCAACAAATCCGTTGTGCCTTGTTTGGCTTGTGGTGTTTGCGGCCGCTGAGTTTCGGGTTGTTCCACAGTTCCCGGAAGTGCAGGCGCGCATGTCGGGCCGTGCTGTCGGACACAACATGTACCTCGCGGTCCAAAAAATTGCTGGTAGAATCCAGCATGAAGTATTTTTCGGTAAGGTTTCGACCGCCGACAATCAGCGTTTTTTGATCGATGATCAGCATCTTACCGTGCATCCGGTCTACCAGGGTCCGGAACTTGAAGGGGTTGAGGATGTTGAACACTTTTGTGCGAACGCCTCGTTCTTCCAGGTAGGTCAACAAACAGCTTGGTAGCCCATTGTCAAAATCATCCACCAGCAATTGGACCGAGACACCTCGCTCTGCCGCTTGTATGAGCAGTTGCAGGGTGCCTAGGCCAATCGCATCGTCTTTTATAGAATAGGTAGACAGCAGGATTTCTGCCTTTGCCTGTTGAATCAGGTCCCACCTACATTGCAAAGATTCGCGCTCTCGACTGAGGATATGATAAGTGCTTTGGTTTTGGGCGGAAAGTATGAAGCTGGACAGCCAAAGTAAAACCGTAAGAATGTAGGTGTGGACTTGCATGTTGACTGGGTTAGTTGAAATTATTTCCTAGGCAACCACCAACCCAACCATACCCCGACCAGTCCCCATTGTACAATGGCATCAATCAGATATTCGAGTGAATTGGATTCAAACCAGATGCTGTGCAGGTAAGGGATGGTCAGATACCCAATGATCCCCACCGCAATGGAGGATTGCAAGGCGGTCGACATGTTGAGGTTGGGGATTTTCATGAGCAGCCAAATCAACAGCCAGGCCGATACCAGGTCAATTGCAAAGCCCCTGACCATATTCATGCCCATGGCCGTACTCATGGATTTGTGATAGCTCACAGTAGCCCAAGGCTTGCCTGCACTGGCCTCCATTGCGGCTTGTGTTTGCTCATTGCTTGTGCCTGGTGGAACGGTAGGAAGCATATAAGTGCCTTCCTCCGTGAGGTTTTGGCTCAAGGCCTCCAGAATTTTGTCCTGATTGGGGGTGTAGCCATATTCAGATTTGTGGATGGGAATGGCGGCCCAGGAGAGGAATTGCCAAATGAAAAGGATCAATCCTCCTACCAAAGTTGCGATCAGTTGTTTTTTCATTTCAAAATCATTTTGATGTGAAGAATGAGACAAATGTAGAATCTTTAAAGACTTTGTTGTAATTTCGTACATTATCTAACCACGCAACGCCCCATGAAAACTCAACATGTCTTACCAAACGAATCCACAACTCGAACTTGCTTTCGACTATGTGCGCAACACGCACAAAAACATCTTCCTGACCGGAAAGGCCGGGACCGGGAAAACCACCTTTTTACAGCAGGTTAAACGCGAGACGGCCAAGCGACTGGTCGTGGTAGCCCCTACCGGCGTTGCTGCCATCAATGCTGGGGGCATGACCATCCACTCCTTCTTTCAATTGCCTTTTGGGCCTTTTTTGCCGGGCAATGTGCAAGATCCATCGCGACAACGCCGATTCACGGGTGAAAAAATTCGCTTGATCCAAAGCCTCGATTTACTCGTGATCGACGAAATCAGCATGGTGCGGGCCGATGTACTGGATGCCATTGACGATGTGCTACGCCGGTACCGCGACCGCTCCAAACCCTTCGGCGGGCTGCAATTGTTGATGATTGGCGACCTCCACCAACTACCGCCCATCGTGAAGGACGAGGAATGGTACCTGCTGCGCGAACATTACCAGACGATGTACTTTTTTGGTAGTAGGGCCTTGCGCGATTCCAATCCGGTGTCCATCGAACTAAAACACATCTACCGTCAATCGGACACTACCTTCATTGATTTGCTGAATAAGGTGCGCAACAACCAAATGGACGCCGCTGTGCTTGCTACCCTCAACAGTCGGTTTGTGGCCAATTTCAAACCTTCTGAGGAGGAACCCTATATTACTTTGACGGCCCATAATGCCTCGGCACAGGAAATCAACGGCGAAAAGTTGGCGGGTATCGCACAACCCCTGCAGACGTTCAAAGCAAAGGTGGAGGGTGATTTTCCGGCCTTTTCATATCCTGCCGACGAAGTTTTTGAGTGCAAACTGGACGCCCAGGTGATGTTTGTCAAAAATGACATGAACCGCGAAAAACGGTTCTACAACGGTAAAATCGGCAAAATAACCGGCTTCCGGGAAGGAGTCATCTGCGTGCGTTGTCCTGGTGAAAACACAGATATTGAGTTGGAGCCAGCAGAATGGACCAATGTGAAATATACCCTGAACGAGCAAACCAAGGAGGTAGAAGAACAACTATTGGGCACTTTCACCCAGTTCCCGCTCAAATTAGCCTGGGCCATTACCATCCACAAAAGTCAGGGCCTCACCTTCGAACGCGCCATCATCGATGCCCAGGCGGCTTTTGCCCACGGGCAGGTGTACGTGGCCCTCAGTCGCTGCAAAAGTTTTGAAGGCATCGTGCTGCGCTCCAAAATCGTCCCTTCGAGTGTCAAAACCGATTCGGTGGTGAAAACCTACTCGGAAGAGGCGGATAAAAATGCCCCGGATGAAGCTCACCTGAGTCGCTCCAAAGCGGATTATCAGCAGGCACTGGTGCAGGAGTTGTTTGATTTTGGCCGGCTGCGCCGAAATTTCACCCAATTGAACCGCTTGTTTTTGGAACACGAAAAATCACTGTCGCCCAATGCTGGGCAACCCTTGATTGCCCTGGAGACCCAAGCGATGGAGCAGGTTTTTAGGATTGCCGAGCGGTTTAAGCCTCAAATCTGGCAATACTTTTCCGATGCGTCTTTGCCCGAGGAAAACCAGGAACTGCAAGCCCGTCTTCAAAAGGCGGGAACCTATTTTGAGGAAAAACTGGGCAAAGATTTGTTGCCCGCTGTACGAAGCATTCAGATTTTGACGGACAACAAATCTGTCCGAAAAGTCATACTGGAGCAATTGGAGGCACTTCAAAAAGAAATTTTTACCAAAAACGCCTGTTTTAAAAGCGTTCAAACCGGGTTTTCTGCCACCCGATACCTGCGGGCCAAGGCTGACGCCGAACTCGATTTTCGTGCGGTAAAAAGTGCCCAACCAAGTCCCACATCCGAACAGTACGGCATTCCCCAAAACTCCTCACACCCGGCCTTGTTTGCTACCTTGAAACAATGGCGCGAAGCCGTGGCCGAAGAGACTGGGTTGGAACGTTTTCAGGTTTTACACACCCGCACCTTGTTTGATTTGGTGGAAGCATTGCCGCAAAGCCTGTCGACCTTGAAAAGAGTAAAAGGCATTGGCGAGGGCAAAATCAGGCAATTTGGGGAGGATTTGCTAGGTATTATCCAGGCTTATTGTGCCGAACACAACATTGTGGTCAACGAATTGCCTGAAATAGCGCTTGAAAAACCGCCCAAAGTGGACACCAAGACCCTGAGTTTTGAACTCTTCAAATCGGGTAAAACCATTGAGGAAATCGCGCAGGCACGTGGTTTTGTGCGCAGCACCATCGAAAACCATTTGGCTGCTTTTGTGGGCTTGGGCGAACTCGATATTTTTAGCCTGATGGACCGGGAACCAGTGGCGGAAATCGAAGGGTTTTTCCGGGAGCACAACACCATGGCCAAGGGGGAGGCAAAGGCCTACTTCGAGGATAAATATTCTTACAGCGAAATCAATCTGGTATGGCAATACATGCAGGCTGGAGCGGCTGAGGCAGGATAAGCGCTGACATGCTGGCCACGCTAATTTGCCAGTGCAACCGCATAGAAATGGTCGATTTGTTCGGCATCGCCCAGGACTACTATGTGCATTTCAGGTTGAAGCACGGTTGTGGATGGTGGGTTGAGCTGGTAATGCCCGTCGGTGTGCCGCAATCCCATAATGGGGACCTGTGTGCTGTTTTGGATGGCACTTTCTGCAATGGAGCGGCCTTGAAACTGTTTTTTCAAACGGTTCACGGCGATTTCTTCAAACACCACACGGCTGGTGCCCATATTGGAAATAAGGTTGAAGAACTCCACTAGGTCGGGTTTGTTGATCAAGGTAGCCATGTAAAAACCGCCAATGAGTTCGGGCATAACTACGTGGTTTGCGCCCGCCCGACGGAGTTTTAGTTCGTCGGCGGGGTTGACGAGCCGGCTGATGATTTTCAGGTTTGGGTTGATTTGTCGTGCCGACAGCACCACAAAAAGATTGTTGGCATCCAGGGGCAAGGTCACGACGAGGGCGGAGGCTAGTTCAATTCCTGCTTCCAGCAACACCTCATCCAGGGTTGCATCCCCTCGGAGAAACAGATAGGGGGTGTCGCGGCCCAGGATTTCGATTTTTTCCGGGTCGTTTTCGATGACCACGAAGGGCAGTTTCTGCTTGGCAAGTTCCTTGCACACTTCCCCTGCATGCCTGCCAAAGCCACAGACGATGGTATGTTTTTGTAGTTTTTTGATTTGCTGTATCATCTTAAAATCCTTGATAAAGGCATGAACATCGCTGTCTGCAAAAATGCTCGTGACCGTCGAGACCGCGTAGGCAAAAAAACCGATGTTGAACAAAATCAGGAAGGAGGTGAATACCCGCCCGATATGACTCAGGGGGATCACCTCCCCAAAACCTACGGTCGAAAGCGTCACCAGGCTCATGTAATAGGCATCAAACCAGGGTACATGTTCGATAAACCTATACCCCACA
>JALHPW010000167.1 GCA_022842255.1 Saprospiraceae bacterium
CAGTCAATTTTGACAATTCTGAAATGACAGCTCGAGGAAGGATAATTGACTCAAAAAGGTCGTGCAAAAGATGCAGCCGTCCAATGACGAGCAAGTTGGAAATGGGAGAGGTGTCGCTTACGACCAGCATCAGGCAACTTTGAGGTGTTGAAGGTCTTGTCGAAGCTCTTCCACGTCATAATGCACCGCAATTTTCCGCTTTGCCAATTCTTGTTGGAAAATCAGTTGCGGCAATTCGGCCAGCAAGGCTGCTTGGCCCAAGGTGAAAATCTCCTCTTTGAACAATGCTATGGCAATGTGCAATTTGACTGCTTGTGCCGTGGTGTGGCTTTTTGCCAGGATCGCATCGGGAAGTTCTATTGTCATAACCCAAAGATTTTGCCCCAAAAATAGGCGATTTTATTCGATCTTGTCCGCTTTAACCGCATCCGTGCTGATGGCGTAAACCAGCAAGTTGGTATCCACAAAAACCTTATCTTTCATTGGCTTCGTCGCGATTGAAACGGTAATCAGCAGGAAGATTCACTTTGTATCGCCGGAGTCGCTTCAAAAATGTTTCGGCACCAATTTTTTTGGACGCAACATTTTGAATGACAATTTTCCTTTCGGCAAGCCATTGGCTAATTTCTTCGAGTTCGCTCATGGCTTCTATTTCAAAAATAACGGTCATAGTTGAATGATTTAGTCACAAAAATAAAGGAGCATCAAAATCAGGAGCAATTTTGATTTTTACCGCGCCGCAGCCAAATGCAGGTTTTGACCCGCCCTCTCCTAATGGTTCAGTACCAGAAAGAGGCTTTTTCCCTTTCTTTTTCAAAAAGTAGAGAAAATCAAGCAATTCCCGTTTTAGATAATCAGGAAGCGATGCCGTTTCGCGGTTGAGGATTTCTTGATACAGCATGTGATGGAGATGATTTTGATGCAAAAATAATGAAAAACACCCAATCCCCCTCACACCGGGTCCACATCCACCGCCACCTGCACCTGACTCAAACCCGGCCTACCCAACATGATTTCCGTGGTGTGCCGAATCAAGGCCTTCGCGCCCGACAACACCGGGGCCGATTTTTCCAGTTTCAGCATGATGTTTTGCCCAAAATAACTCCGGATGCGGGCAATGTTGGGAATCACCGGGCCCAGCACCCGGTCGCCGAGTTTGGCGCGGAGGGCTTTGGCATAAAACGAAGCCGCTTCGTTCACCACCTTGGGTTCTTTGTGCCGGAGTTCCAGGTGGATGAGCCGATGGTAGGGCGGGTATTTGAATTCTACTCGTTCTTTTAACTCGCGCTCGACAAAACCCAAAAAATCGCCGCGCAACACCTCCTGCACCACCGGATGTTTGGGGTCGAACGCCTGAATGAGCACACTGCCGCGTTTGTTCTTACGGCCCGCGCGTCCCGCTACTTGGGTCAACAATTGAAAGGCCCGCTCTCCGGCACGGAAGTCCGGGAACTTCGTGAGTGCATCGGCGCCCAGCACACCCACGAGCGCAACATTATCAAAATCAAGCCCTTTCGTCACCATTTGCGTACCCACCAAGATGTCGAGCCGACGCTCCTCAAAATCATTGAGCAGGGCCGTGAGGTTACTTTTGGTGCCTGCCGTGTCGAGGTCCATGCGGCCAATTCGGGCGTTGGGCAAGAAGATCTTGAGTTCGTCCTCGATTTTTTCGGTACCAAACCCTTTGAGCCCGATTTTACCGGAGCCGCAGGCCGGACAAGTTTTGGCGGGTTCTTGCACGTACCCGCAGTAGTGACAGCGCAGCCGGTCGGTGTGTTTGTGGTAGGTCAGGCTCACGTCGCAGTAGCGGCACATGGCGTTCCAGCCGCACACCTGACATTCGAGCATGGGCGCGTAACCACGGCGGTTTTGGAACAAGATGGCTTGTTCGCCACGGTCGAGGGCCAGTTGCAGGTTTTCCAGCAATGGCGTGGAAAAAATGCTCTGCATTTGGCGGTTTTTCAGCTGTTCGCGCAGATCAATCGTCTGAATTTCAGGCAGTTCCAGCCCGCCAAAACGCTCTGGCATTTCCACCAAACCAAACTTGCCCGTTTGCGCATTGTGCCAGGTTTCGAGCGAAGGGGTAGCGGTGCCGAGCAAGGTTTTGGCACCGTATATATTGGCTAAAAATATGGCGGTATCGCGGGCATGGTAGCGCGGCGCAGGGTCGTATTGCTTGAACGAAGGGTCATGCTCCTCGTCCACGATAATCAATTGCAGGTTTTGAAAAGGCAGGAAGAGCCCGCTACGAGCCGCCAGAATGACGGGTTTGCCAGCTACCGCCGATTTCCAGACTTCCACCCGCTCCTGGGTATTGATTTTGGAGTGATACACCGCCACCTCGTCGCCAAAAACTTTTTGCAAACGACTGATAATCTGCGTGGTAAGTGCAATTTCAGGCAAGAGGTACAGCACTTGTCCGCCGTTTTTGATTACCTCACGCATCAGTTCTACGTACACGCGGGTCTTGCCGCTACCCGTCACGCCATAGAGTAGCGCCACGTTTGTACCGGCGGCTTTAGCCGCTGAAGCGCCAGATTCGGTTTCCAAGCCAGGGGTTCCAGCGGCTAAAGCCGCCGGTACATGAAATAGCGCTCTTATTTCGGCCAAGGCCCTGACCTGTTGTTTGCTCAATTCATCGGCCTCTACCAGTTCGTCTTCATAGCCACTCAACCTACTCACCTCGCGGTCGTATTTTTCCAGAATTCCTTTTTTTACCAGTGTATTGAGCGAACTTTCCGATACATCGGCTTTCGTTAGTACATCCTGTTTGCGCACAAAGGGTTGGCGTTTTTCCAGGGCGAGGTAAGCCATCAGGATTTCGAGCTGGCGTTCTTTGCCACCCAATTCAGCAAAAACCTCGCGCAACAGCTCGGATTGGCTGCGAAAAGGCTCGGCAAGTCGTATGGCACTCACCTTGCGCGGTTTGAATTTTTCCTGCAGATCCTCTCGGAGAAACAACACGCCTTTATTCAACAGCCGCTGCACCACCGGGAACACTGTTTTTTTATTCAAGATTTTCCGTGCATCCTCGACCACGATTTCCTGTTGAATCTGCAAAGCCTCGGCAATGAGGTACTCCTCCGAATCCAGTTCGGAAAAATTATCGCCATAAGCCGGGTTGAACACAATTTTGGTCTCACTGGTCAATTTCAAATGCCCCGGCAAAGCCGCAGACATGACCTCCCCCAGCGTACAGCAGTAATAATCTGAAATCCAATCCCAAAGCCGGAATTGTTGGGGCGTGACCACCGTTACCTCATCCAGAACGGAAAGAATGGGCTTCACCTCATACCCAGGCGCTTCGGCGTGAACACGTTCCACAAGGCCGCTGTATCGCTTGCTTCGGCCAAATTGGACCTCTACCCGCACCCCAATTTGCACGAGCTCCGCCACCGACTCCGGCACGGAATAGGTGTAGGTTCGTTTGGGCAATGCGAGTGGAAGAATGACGTCGGCAAACATGAAGTGCGAAGGTAGGGCATGCAGAACACAAAAAAATCCGGCAGGTTCTGTGCAAACCTCCCTAACCCTCCCAGACCTTTTCCTACTTTTGCAGCGAACCTGATTTTATGCATAAAATAGACGTTATCCTGGGCCTCCAATGGGGCGACGAAGGCAAAGGCAAAATCGTGGATTATCTTGCCACAGACTACGACATGGTGGCCCGCTTCCAAGGCGGCCCGAATGCCGGCCACACCCTCAAATTCGGCGGCAACAAATACGTGCTGCACACGGTGCCCTCCGGCATTTTTCGTGAAAACCTGCACAATCTCATCGGCAACGGTGTGGTGCTAGACCCTGTCACTTTCCAACGCGAATTGCGGAACCTGGAACAAAGCGGCGTCGATTTCAGTCGGCGGCTTTTTGTGTCGCGCAAGGCGCACCTCATCCTGCCCACTCACCGTTGGCTCGACGCAGCCAGCGAGGCCCACAAAGGGAAAGCCAAAATTGGCTCCACGCTCAAAGGCATTGGTCCGACCTATATGGACAAGACCGGGCGCAATGGCCTCCGCATCGGTGACATCGAATCGCCCAATTTCCGAGAACAGTATGAAACCCTGAAAACCAAGCACTTAGAGTTGCTTCAGATTTATGCGCCGATTGATTTCGATCTCGAAACTGCAGAGCGGGATTGGTTTGAAAGCCTGGCTACCTTGCGCAAATTACCGCTCGTGGATAGCGAGTATTTTGTGAACAACGCACTTGCCGAAGGCAAAAAAATCCTTGCGGAAGGCGCCCAAGGGAGCATGCTGGATATTGATTTTGGTACCTATCCTTTTGTCACGTCGAGCAATACCGTCACCGCCGGGGTTTGCACCGGCTTGGGGGTAGCACCGCAGAAAATTGGACGGGTCATTGGCATCACAAAAGCATATTGTACCCGAGTGGGCAGCGGTCCATTCCCAACCGAGGAAGACAATGAAACTGGCGAATTGCTGCGCAAGGAAGGCATGGAATTTGGGGCCACCACCGGTCGGCCACGCCGCTGCGGCTGGATCGATTTGCCGCAATTAAAGTACACCATGCTCATCAATGGCGTAACTGAGATCTGCATGACGAAGATTGATGTGCTGAATATATTTGAAGAGATTGCTGCCGCCACCCACTACCAGTACGACGGCAAAATGACCGAACAGCTGCCCTTCGATCTGTGCCAAACCGAGGTGTCGCCGCTGCTCAAAAAATACAAAGGCTGGAATTGCTCGCTCGATGATATGCGCACGTTCGAAAGTCTGCCCATCGAAGCCCAAGCTTATCTCAACGAACTGGAGCAGATACTTGGAGTGCCTATCAAAATGATTTCTACGGGGCCTGAGCGGGAGAAATTGATTGTTCGGTAATTGGGGAATTGGTTATTTGTGGATTTGGTTATTCGAGTGCCAAAGCTTGACCACTCGAATAACCAAATCCACAACTCCTCGCATAAACAATTTTAATGAACGCAATCATCATCGGCGGCGGCATCATCGGCCTCAGTACTGCCTATTACCTTCAGGAGGCTGGCTGGGACGTAACCGTACTCGAGCGCGGCGACGGCTCGGACGGTTGTTCGTTTGGCAATATGGGCTACCTCAGCCCCTCGCATTTTGCCCCCTTGGCACAGCCTGGCATCATCAGTCAGGGCATTTTGTGGATGTTCAAGCAAAAAAGTCCGTTTTACGTGCGTCCGGCACTTCGTTGGGATTTAATGGATTGGGGCATGAAATTCGTCCGCGCTTGCAACGCTGGCCATGTGGAACGCAGCGCAAAGCCCATGGCCGAGTTGCTGTTGCTTTCGCGCGACCTCACCGCTGCGTGGGAACATGGGGGCGAAATGGCGTTTGAATACAGCCAAAAGGGTTGCATCAACTATTTCCAAACCGCCAAATACGAAAAAGGCGAGCTCGACAATGTGCGTATGGGGCACGAACTCGGCCTCCAAATAGAGATGCTCGACCGCGATCAGTGCCAAGCCCTTGAGCCCGAACTCCCGCCCGATGTGCGCGGCGGTGCCTGGTATAAGGACGACGCCATGTTGTACCCCAACGAGCTCATGCGCCAACTTGCAGCGCTACTTGAAAAGCGCGGCGCTAAAATTATCTACAACGCAGAAGTCGTTGATATTCAAAAGGATAAAGGGGAAATAACAACGGTTCGGTATCACAAACTTAGTGAGGGCGTGACTTCAAGTCATACCCTCACTACGCCAGATATGGTCGTCCTTGCCGCTGGCTCCTGGTCGCAACCCATCGCCAAAATGGCCGGTGAATACCTGCCCATGATGCCTGGAAAAGGGTATTCCATGACCGTAGATTCGCCCCATCAGCCCCTGCGCCATGCCTGCATATTGCTCGAAGCCAAAGTAGCCATCACGCCCTGGGCCAAACGGCTGCGCATCGGAAGCACCATGGAAATTGGGGCCATGAACGACCGGATTTTATTTCCACGGGTACAAGGGATTTTGGAGGCCGTACCAAAATTTTTCCCAGGGTACACCGACGACCCGGCCTTCCGCGAACTTGCTGATTTGGAGCAATTGAAACAAAAAATACAGGAAAAAGTCTGGTTCGGCTACCGCCCGCTTTCTGCCGACGGACTACCCTACATCGGTTTTGCCAAAAACACGAAAAACCTCATGATGGCTACCGGTCATGCAATGCTTGGCCTGAGTATGGCCGCAGCCACGGGGAAATTGGTTGCCGAAATGGCAGAGGGGAAACCTACAAGTATTGCCTGCGAAGCGTTTGACCCAAAACGCTATTGAATTTCGAATTTCGAAGTGCGAAATACGATTGGTAAAAGCCTGGTATTTACAGCCAGCACGGGTCAAGTATTCGTACTTCGCACCTCGTAATTCGTAATTCGCACCTCGTACATCAAGAAGCCCCCTTGACTAGGCGATTGTGCTCATCCGGGAAAACCGCCGTGCCCCGAAAATCTTTGGCCTCCTCGGGCGTCATGTAGGCATAGGAAATGATAATAACGATGTCGCCAACTTGCACACGCCTTGCCGCCGCGCCGTTGAGACAAATGACCCCGCTCCCGCGCTCGCCTCGGATGGTATAGGTTTCAAAGCGCTCGCCGTTGTTGTTGTTTACAATCTGCACTTTTTCACCTTCCATGATGTTGGCCGCTTCGAGCAGGTCCTCATCAATGGTGATGCTGCCGATGTAGTTCAGGTCAGCTTGCGTGACGCGCACGCGGTGTATTTTACTTTTGAAAACTTCTATGAACATGGTTTTCTTTTTCTGACTTCGGAAAACAACCAAAGCCTACTTTCGGTTGCAAAGGTAGAGGGCCAAACGGGCTGCCATAGGGTTTGGGGCAATTTTCCATCAAGGCTTCCGTTTTTTGGCAAAATTTTAACCGACTCATATGAAAAACATATCCTTAACCCACCGAAAACTCCGCGAAGGCGGGTTCACCTTCCTGCTGAGCCTACTTGCCACTACAATTTTCGCTCAAGCAGAAGGCAATTACCAATCCCAGCAAAACCTAGCTAGGTCTAATTATTTCGCACCAACAAAATTGGCCCCAGCTGTCTTGAACCTTGCTGGCGACAACGAAGTAGAAATCCGGATAAACGCACTTTCCAACCACGAGGCCGATTCCTACACGGCTGTTTTCAGCATGGTGCAGGTGGGCAAAACCACCGAAGAAACCAATGCACTGCTCAACGCACGGCTCGACGCTTTTTTGGCTGGATTGAAACCGCTGGGCATTCCCGACAGCAATATCTTTGTGGATATGGTCAATTTTCTGCCGAAATACGAGTACGATGTGAGTAAAAAGCTGTTTTCAAAAAAAACCTACACCGAAATACCCAAAGGCTTCGAGTTGCAAAAAAACGTCCATGTGCGGTACACCGACCCCACCTTGCTCGACCGTATTGTGACGGCGGCGGCACGACAGGATATCTACGACATCGTGAAAGTCGATTATTACGTCAAAAATCCACAAGAGCGATATGCCCAACTTCGCGAGGCTTCGTTCAAATACCTCAACCAAGTGAAACAGCAATACCGGAGCATCGGCATGCGACTGGATTCGGCCTACACCGTTACTGCTGAAAACTCCTGGGTAGCTTATCCACTCAATCGCTACGAAAGCTACAAAGCCTATGCGGCCCAACGCTTGGACGACAACGACAACATCAAGGTTTACAATGCCGAAAAAACCACCTCTCGTTTCTACAACGCAGTATCAGGCAACGACTACGACATTGTACTCAATCCTGAAATCCTGGAGCCTGCCGTTCAATTTTCTTATAACCTGGTAGTGCGGTTTACCTTGCCAGAACGGGTGCCTGCCCAAAAAACCGTCGTTAAAAAAGAATTTATGCTTGTTACTCCCAATGGCGAGGTCAAGTCCTTGAAAATTGAGTGAGGGTTTCCACTGCAGATGCGCAGAAATGCGGAGTTGACAAAATCCTTCACGCATCTGCGCCTCTGCGGTAAAAAATTGCGTGCTACCTACCCGTTCGGAATCGTGGTTTTCACCTACTTTTGCGGCTCTTTTTATGGAGTGATAAAATGATGTAGTGATAAAGCGATTATAAAGCTCATGCACGCAACCATCATTTTATCACCCCATCACTCTCCATCACTTCATAAAGATGCGCACAAAAATCGCCGAACTCCTCCGCACCGAACCTGTAGGAACCGAAGTCACCGTCAAAGGCTGGGTCAAGGCCTTTCGCAACAATCAATTTATCGCCCTCAACGACGGTTCTACGTCCAATAACCTCCAGGTGGTGGTGGATTTTGAAAATTCGGACGAAGCCACCCTCGCTCGTATTAAGTTCGGCGCGGCCATTTCAGCCACGGGTATGCTCATAGAAAGCATGGGGAAGGGCCAGAAAGTGGAGGTAAAAGCCACTCAGGTTGAAATCTTAGGCGACTGCAATCCGGACGAGTTCCCGCTACAACCCAAAAAGCAAAGCCTCGAGTTTTTGCGCGAAAACGCTCACCTGCGCTTTCGGACCAACACCTTTGCGGCCGTGTTCCGCATCCGCCATGCATTGGCCTTTGCCATCCATAAATTCTTCAACGACCGTGGTTTTTACTACCTGCATACGCCTGTTATCACCGCTAGTGATGCTGAAGGGGCGGGCGAGATGTTCAGGGTAACCACTTTGGACCTGGAAAAACCTCCACGCACAGAATCAGGCGAGGTCGATTTCTCCAAAGACTTTTTTGGGCGCAGTACCAACCTGACCGTATCGGGACAGTTGGAAGGCGAATTGGCCGCAATGGCACTGGGCGAGATTTACACCTTTGGTCCCACATTCCGCGCCGAAAATTCCAACACGACGCGTCACTTGGCCGAGTTTTGGATGATTGAACCGGAGGTTGCGTTCAATGATCTGAACGATAATATGAAACTTGCCGAAGACATGCTCCAGTTCGTTATCAACTATGCCCTGGAGCATTGTGCCGATGATTTGATTATCCTGGAAGAAGGGCTCTGCG
>JALHPW010000168.1 GCA_022842255.1 Saprospiraceae bacterium
TACAAACCACAGTGCCAGTGTCAATTCAGCGATATTGAGCCAAGTCAAGGCCCTACCCCACCCGGCACCGAGGTATGGTCTCGCCCGGACAATCGAGGCCTGTTCAAAAGCAGAAACCGCAATCATTCCCAGCACCCAACCCGGTGTTTTAAACACGAATGGCAAGCTGTAGAGGAAAAGATGCCCTACAAAAGCGCCCACTAAGGTAGAAAGCCCCATAAGCAGGAAAAAAATACGGGAAAGGCGCAAGGAATCCTCCCTAACAAGGCTCCTGCCCAGCCGAACCCAGGCATAAAAACAAACGAGGGTAACCATAAGGCCCGTCAAGGCAATCACAGGCTCTCCCAAACGCAGTCCAGCCACCACCAGGTCGGGTTGAAAATTTGTAGTTGGTAAAACTTCCATGGCGCTAAGGTAGGGTTTTGGGGCATTGTCGTCATTGGGTCATTGGGGCATTGTTGTCATTGGGTCATTGGGGCATTGTTGTCATTGGGTCATTGGGTAATTGAGGCAGAGTGTCTCGTTCATAGTTCATAGTTCATAGTTCATACTTCATAGTTCATAGTTCATACTTCCCAATAAATTTTGATTTCAAAACAAAAAATTTGAATTTTGCGCAGGTTTTCGATTGCCTCCTGGTCAACAGCCAACAATCAAAGCCCAACTGTCAACTTTCAATAGTCCACTTTGTCAAAAACACTCGCAAACGATCCTGCCGCCAACGAAGACAAACTCGTTGAAAAAGCGCTGCGCCCCAAACTCCTGGAAGAGTTTAGCGGCCAACGAAAAATTGTGGACAACCTCCAGGTGTTCATTCAGGCGGCCAAATTACGGGGCGATGCACTCGACCATGTGCTGCTACATGGTCCGCCGGGGCTGGGCAAAACAACCCTTTCGCATATCATCACCAACGAAATCGGGGCGAGCCTCAAACTCACCTCCGGGCCGGTACTCGAAAAACCCGGTGATTTGGCAGGTTTGCTTACCAATCTTGAGCCGGGCGATGTGTTGTTTATCGACGAAATCCACCGGCTCAACACGGTCGTAGAGGAGTATCTCTACTCGGCCATGGAAGACTATCGAATCGACATCATGATTGACTCCGGGCCAAACGCCCGCAGCATCCAGATTACGCTCAATCCATTCACGCTCATTGGCGCCACTACCCGAATGGGCTTGTTGACTTCGCCACTGCGTGCCCGATTTGGCATCACCTGCCACTTGGATTATTACGATGTGCCAACGCTTGAACGCATTTTACACCGTTCGGCGGCCATACTTGATATTCCGATTGCGGCGGAGGGCGCCCATGAGATTGCACGTCGAAGTCGGGGTACGCCACGTATTGCCAATGCACTGCTGCGCAGGATCCGGGATTTTGCCCAAATAAAGGGTGATGGCTCTGTGAATGTGGAGATTGCCCGTTACGGGCTGGCTGCGCTGGATGTGGACGAGTCTGGTTTGGATGATATGGACATCCGTATTCTGAGTACGATTGTACATAAATTCAAAGGCGGTCCCGTAGGCCTC
This sequence comes from Saprospiraceae bacterium, assembly GCA_022842255.1. Taxonomy (GTDB): domain Bacteria; phylum Bacteroidota; class Bacteroidia; order Chitinophagales; family Saprospiraceae; genus M3007. Next base: position 1,531 of record JALHPW010000168.1, read on the forward strand.
ACCACCATCGCCACGGCAGTAGGGGAAGAGGCGGGGACCATTGAGGAAGTGCATGAGCCGTTCCTGATTATGGAAGGTTTTATCCAGCGCACACCTCGGGGACGCACGGCTACGGAGAAGGCTTATAAGCATATTGGAGCGGTGCCGCCGAGGAAGGAGGGGACGTTATTTTAGAAAAAAGGTAAAACCGTGTCTGTTGTCTTTTAATTAAAAATAAATGAACAAAATCTCTACTGATGTTCTACGAGAATCATTACAAAATGCAGAATTTGAAAAATTCTTTGACCTTCTGTTATCTGAAACAAATGGCACTCCATTCCAAAGAACATCAGAAAAACACTCCTTTAGGTATAACGAAATAAAACGGAAATCAATCAATCATACCATCTCTTTTCACGAAGAAAGCTTGGCAACAAGTCAACTTGTGGAAAATCTACTGATCCATATTAGTCATATAGAGAAAAATCAGCTCAAATATGTATACCAACCTAGATTCCGGAAGTTGTTTTTTTGTATCATCGGTATACTTTTTATTTGTGCAATCCTCTTATTCACTTTCATTGGACCATTGAACAAGGGGGAGTTTGTGTTTGATAATAGAGATTGGGCAATTTATAAAACGGCAAAAAAAGGAGGGTATGAATTTATGATTGAAAATTTAAATAATAATTCAAAGGATATTTACTCTTGGGCATTTGATGACGATTCAAAAAATAGTAAAAAATTTGGCAGACTCTATGACTTTGAAAATGCACAAAAAGGGTGCACAGGTTTAGGTGACGGATGGCGAGTTCCTACAAGGGAAGAAGTTGAGTATATTCTAGGACCGCTTCCACAAAAAAATGATGTCACAAATATGCTGGGTGGTGGACGTGGCGAGAATGGAGATTTTTTTTATTTAAATAAAGTTGGCCACATTTGGACAACGTCTAGAAGCATTGGGGACCATTACTGGATAATTTACGCATATGGAGATCGACAAGTCCTAGATTGGTTTGAATATGGTGATTCCCGCCATGGATATTCTTGCAGATGCATAAGGACAATTAATCAAAATTAAGACCTCAACAATCCCAAAAAATCAATGTTCTACCAGAATGAAACTAGTAGTCGCCATCACCGGCTCATCCGGGTCGGTTTATGCCAAAGTCCTGCTCGACCGCCTCTTGCAGCTTGAAAGCCAATGGGAAAAGGTTGGGGTGGTACTCTCCGACAATGCCATCCTGAATTGGGAATTGGAACTTGGAACACCCGATTTTTCAGGGTATCAGGCCAAGTTTGACTTTTACGCCAAAAACGATTTTTACGCGCCTTTTGCCTCTGGTTCGGCCAAGTATGGCACCATGCTGGTTTGCCCTTGCTCCATGGGTACCCTGGCGCGTATTGCCACCGGAGTCAGCAACGACCTGGTAACCCGCGCCGCCGACGTCATCATCAAGGAGCGCCGACGTTTGATATTGGTCACGCGCGACACACCCTTAAGCCTCATCCACATCAACAACATGAAAACCGTTACCGAGGCAGGCGGAATCATTTGCCCGGCCAGTCCTTCGTTCTATTCCAAGCCAGAAGGGCTCGAAGCCATTGCTGCTACGGTGGTAGATCGGGTATTGGATCTATCGGGATTTGAGTTGTCTAGCTACCGTTGGGGGAGCTAAGTAAGGGTTTCGAGGTACGAGGTGCGAGGTGCGAGGTACGATTTACTAGGTGCGATTTACGAATTGCCCGTTTTGAAGCGGCTGTTGTGCCTTGGTTTCCTGCTGTGGTCCTCCCTACGCAGAAAAAATTTTCACTTTAAAAAAATATTTCTTTTGACGGTGGCCCATTGCACAATCGGGCCTAAAAAGTCATGGTATGATTTTTAAATATACGTTTTAAAAAATATAGTACATAATTGATTTTCAGTTACTTATACACAAAAATTATCACGGTGACTACACAATACCCAAAAAGTCACAGCCTTCGGCTCTTTTTACTAAAAATCCGTTAACGGAAGGTAGTAAAAAATCATTAAAATTCTGTTAATGCACGAAACCTTGTGATTCTGGCACAGCGTTCGCACGTCTCATATCCATCTGAACATTTTTTAATCAACTTTCAAAAAACTCAAAAGCCGATTTACACCATGCGCTACGCAAGCTCTCTTTTCGCCCTCTTACTCTGTACGCCGATGTTTTTGTCGGCACAGATTTCCCTGAAAAACCTGAAGGCGCCAGAAACCATCACGGTTGAAGGCAAGGTCTTCGATAAAGTATCCGGCACCCCAATCAACCAAGCTCGGGTCACGGTATTTGACGACCTGATGATTGCCTCCCTCGCCCAAACCGAGACCGATGCCGATGGGTCTTATTCCCTCACGGTACCGAAGGTGAGCCGTTATCAGGTACTGGCTGAGAAGCCTACCTATTTCGACCAGGAATTGGTGATTACGCATCTAGATGGTCCTCTCAACGTCGATTTAGGCATGGGCCGTAAACCTGGTTATGTCTTCGACATTACCATATTCGACAAGGCTTACGAGCACAATCCCATCAATACCCTGCGCGATTGCAAGGTGGAGATTTACAATAACACCACGCAGCAGCAGGAACTTACCATTGAACGCTTGCCAAAATCGGCGTTCAACTTTTCCTTCGCTGAAGGCAACCACTATACGATGTTGGTGCGCAAACAAGGCTATTTGAACCGCCGTGTGGAAGTGTACGTCAACGTGAATGGATGCATCCTTTGTGTGGATGGAATGGGTATCAAAGAACCCGATTTGGTGCCGATTATGACCCACGGAAACGAAATCGGCCACTTCTTGGGCACGGTTGACCTGGATTCTATTCAGATTGGCAAACGTTTCCAACTGAACAACATCTACTATGATTTTGACAAATGGGCCATTCGTCCGGAGGCTGCCAACACGCTCGATAAGTTGGCGGTATTCCTCAAGGACAATCCAGGTATCACCGTGGAATTGGGTTCGCATACCGACGCCCGTGGGGCCGACGAATACAACCTAATCCTCTCCGACAAACGCGCCCAGTCCGCCGTAGACTATCTAGTAAGCTCCCAAAGCATTGACTTTGAAAAGATTACTTCCAAAGGTTACGGTGAGTCCCAATTGGTGAACCGATGCGATGACGGCCAGTCCTGCTCCGAAACCGAGCATCAGATGAACCGCCGCACCGAAATCAAAATCACGGGTATCCTTGACGAAGACCCACTCTGGCGCAAGTCATTGAAACAAATCATTGAGGATAAAAACCTCTACAAAAAAATCATCGACCAGGAAAAGCGGCAGAAATCGCTGAATCCGTCCAAATAACCGGGTGTGTTTGAAGGTGGGTGCCCCCAGCCTCACCTTCAAACCTACTACGGTCAATTTTCCATAATCTTTAATCTTTTGCATCATGAACTCTCTCTCGAATCTCAGTAAAAAATTGGCAATCCCTGCTACTTTGGTGCTTGCCGCACATTTTAGCGCATTTGCGCAAAATCCGGTGGAATCCACCCATGTAGACGAAAAGTATGCCTACACCACGGTGGTGTACAAAAACAAAGCTGCCAACGACCAGGAAGTGCTCTCCGCTATTGAAAGCGAATTTGGCATAGGCGATGTTATTCGGGTCACCTTGGCTCCGCCACCTACACCCATTTCGGCCATTGCCGCTTCAGAGCCGGTGTATGCCGACAAGAAAAAAGGGGAAGATACCTGGATGCCGGGCACTGCTCGATCTGCCGACCATCTGGTTGCATCAAGCCAAACCGCGACAATGCCCCAAACGCCGGTCAGCACCATTCCCGTTTCGTCCAAAACTTTACCCGTCGTGGCCAAGTCTGCAGCCCCGGCAAATATTGTGTTGTCACCGGAAGCCTTCAAACAAGTCAATGTGGTGGACTCACCGCCGCTAAATACTGAAACAAGTGTCGCAGAAGCGGAAACAACGGCCTATAAAGCCACCCCAAATACTAAAGTAACGGCTTCCGGAAAATCCAGCAAAGCGAGTAAATCCGTCAAAAAATCAAGCAAAAAAGGCGGGCCAAAAATGAAATTCAAAAAACGCAAGCACAGCAAACAACGCTACGCTTGTCCAAAGTTTTAAAGTTGGTAAGGTGTGTTGGCAGGGTGGGATGTTCCCGCCCTGCCATTTTAAAAACGGGGCTTCCAAGTGATCAACTTGGAAGCCCCGTAGTATATCTATGCTCGCCCAAAACTATTTAAGTGCTGCAACGATGGTGGCAAAGTCCTCCGCCTTAAGCGAAGCTCCACCAATGAGTCCGCCATCTACATCCGGTTGGGCAAACAGTTCGGCAGCATTTTGAGCGTTGCAAGAACCGCCATACAGGATTGGAGTAGCATCGGCCACAACTTTACCATATTTTTTGGCAATCAGCACACGAATGGCGTGGTGCATTTCCTGGGCTTGTTGGCTGGAGGCGGTTCTGCCAGTGCCGATTGCCCAAATGGGTTCATAGGCAATCACCACCTTACGGAAATCTTCTTCTTTCAGGTGGAACAGGCTGGCTTTCAATTGTTTGGCCACATACCGCACGTGGGTGTCGACCTCACGGATATGCAAAGGCTCCCCGCAACAAAAGATTGGGCGCATACCGCGGGCCAATGTCCCGTTGACTTTTGCCGCAAGCACTTCGTTTTTTTCCTTGAAATACTGCCTGCGCTCCGAGTGTCCGATGATTACAAACTCACAACCTACGGAAGCCAGCATATCGGCTGAAACTTCTCCAGTGTAAGCGCCCTTTTCAGCTTCGTGGCAGTTTTGCGCGGCCAGGTGAAAGTGCTTTCTGACTTTAAGCATTTTTCCAACATCACGCAAATAGGTAAATGGTGGTGCGATGACCACCAAACCGTTTGGCTTTTCGACTTTTTCTAGGATGGCTTTTGCCAATTCCAGACCCTCTTCGAGCGTCTTGTTCATTTTCCAGTTTCCGGCTACGATTTGCTGGCGCATGAATTAGGATAAGTTTGTTTTGGTAAAATTTGTGGCGAAGATAGGATGTCGCTTTACAAAAGAAACAAAAAACAAGCCGCCTCCCGATTGCTCGGAAAGCGGCCCGCTTTTTTATACATCGAATTAAAATTCGACTTACTTGCTTACTGCAACTTTTACAAAAATCGCTTTGCCATCGGCCTGAACGCGAAGCGTGTAAACCCCTGCAGCCAAATCGCTGTAATCAAACAAGCGGAGCAAGGAACCCGTTCCAAATTCAGCGGTTTCGCGCTTGATATGCTGGCCTAGTGCATTGAAAAGGGTAAACTCCACCTCGTCTTGTGGCAATCCGTTCATTTCCACTGTAAAATACCCGGTATTAGGGTTAGGGAAAAGGCGGAAACCTTCAAGCCAGGAAGCTTCCTCAGTACCCGAAGAAAGCGTTATCGTTTGCTCAATAATGGTGGTTCCACAATTGTTGGTGGCAGCCAGTGAAACATTGTAAGTGCCCGGTGCCCCATACGTATGCGTTGGGTTTTCTTCCGTGCTGGTGTTGCCGTCCCCGAAATTCCAGGAATAAGAGGTAGCGCCTTGTGAAGTGTTCCCGAAGGTTACCGTCGTTTGGTTGGCCGCAAAGTTGAAGCCCGCTGATGGCGCAGCTTGCACCGTAATGTATGCCGCGAAAGTTTGGGTGGAAGTGCCAAAAATATTGGTCACTTCAAGGGTCACGTCATAAGTACCCGGTGCTGCATAACTTACCGTTGGGTTTTCGGCATTGCTGGTAGCTGGAGTGCCACCAGGGAAAGTCCAGGCCCAAGTTGTTGGGTCGCCCGCCGACTGGTCCGTGAAGTCAACCGAGAAGGGCAAGCATCCATTCTGGTTATTTGCGCCAATGGCCGGAACCGGCGCGGAACCTTCAATCACAACCTGTTGCGTAATCGTAACCGTGCCACATTCATTGGTTGCGGTCAGGGTAACGGTATAGGTACCGGTTTGTCCGTAAGTATGGTTGGGGTTGGTTTCCGTGCTTGGGTCACTTCCGTCGCCAAAATCCCAATTGTAACTCACTCCATTGCTGGAGGTATTGGTAAAGACCGCTGTAAGTCCACCCACCTGATAGGTAAACGCAGCTGTTGGTCCTGCTGCAACCGTAATCGTGGCAGTGCTGGTGCTGGTACCAGAGGCGTTGGAAGCGGTTAAAGTAACCAAGTAGGTTCCTGCTGTATTCCACACCACTACAGGGTTCGCTTCGGTGGAGCTTGCAGGGCTACCACCTGGGAAATCCCACAACAAAGAAGTCGAGTTGCTGCTGGAGGTGCTGTTGAACTGAACCGAGAAGGGTGCGCAGCCCGAAGAAGCGCTGTAGTTAAAGCCTGCGGTAGGCGGTGTCGAAATGGTAACCGTTTGCTCAAAAATCGTTGTGCCACAATTGTTTACCGCAGAAAGGGTCACATTGTAAACCCCATCGTTCAGGTAGGTATGGGTCGGATTTTCGTCCGTGCTGTTGCTGCCGTCCCCAAAGTTCCAGATATAGGAAGTAGCATTCGAAGATCCGTTGATGAAGGTGGCATTTGAACCCGAAACCGAGGTGCTGAACCCAGCACTAGGGGCACCGTTGACGCTGATTATATTCTGCTGCGTAAAGGAACTGGTGCTTCCTCCAACAGAGGTTACTACCAGCGTAACATCGTACACGCCCGGCGTGAAATATTGCACGGTCGGGTTTTGAACAGACGAGGTGCTTGGGGTTCCGCCCGGGAATTCCCAAGCCCAGCTTACTGGATTGCCTGAAGAGATGTCAGAGAAGTTGACCGTAAGCACTGCACAACCACTCGTGGTGCTCACCGAGAAGCCCGCGCTAGGTTCGGTCGTGATCACCACATTTTGGGTAAATGTGCTGGTGCCACAATCGTTGCTGGCCGTCAAAACGACTGTATAGGTACCATCTGCCGCGTAAGTATGTGTTGGATTTGCATCGCTGCTGCTGCCGCCATCACCAAAATCCCAGGTATAGGCAATTCCATTGGTAGAATTATTGGTGAATGTGGCAGTCAAGACAGAAACTGTGGAGCTGAAATTGGCAGTAGGGCCCGGATTTACGGTAATGGTTTGCGTGCTGGTACTGCTTCCTGCGCCGTTGGAAACCGTAAGGGTTACGGTGTAGGTACCGGGCAAATCATAGGTCACACTTGGCGGGTTCTGCTGCGTGGAGCTGGACGGGGTTCCACCAGGGAACTGCCAGTCAAACGAAGTGGCATTGGCGCTTGAAGTGTTGGAAAACTGTACCGTGAGCGGTGCGCAACCGGAATTGGAAGAAACCGTGAATCCAGCAGTAGGTGCGGTAGTAACCGTTACGGTTTGTGTGGAAACAACCGTTCCACAGGCATTGGTTGCACTCATGGTAACGGTAAAAGAACCGTCTGTCAGATAAGTGTGAGAGGGG
>JALHPW010000169.1 GCA_022842255.1 Saprospiraceae bacterium
GCTTTGACCTTGGGGGTCTTTGCATTGCTCGTCTTGTTCTTTTTCAGCATGGGCTTTGCCTGGTGGCTTGGCGATTTTATCAATCACCGGGCAGGTGGATTTGCCTTGGCCGGGCTTATTTATGTGCCCATTGCCATCCTGGTTTTTCGCTGGATTCGGCCATTCGTGCGGGAAAAAGTGATTCAGTCCATCCTTCATGATCAACTTCCAGAAACCCCCACCGACCATGAATAACCTTGAAAAACTTCAACGACGCAAGGCCGAACTGGCCGCCCAAATCGAGCAGCAACGCAGCGATTTGAAAAAAACAATGCTCGAAATCCGGGAGGAAATTGAGCCTTCCAAACTGCTCAAAAAGGCGGTAAGCGGAGCTTTGGGCATGTCGGCGGACAAGCCAGGCGAGGACAAGGGGGGTTTAGGGCGTTTGCCTGCACCAATTTCTTTTGTCCTTGATTTGCTGGTTCGAGACCCAAGACTGTCCTTTTTACTGAAATTGGTCGCCCCGCTTGCCCTAAAATACCTGCCCAGCATTGGCTCAAGTGCTTCAACACCGGATACCGAAGAAAAGACGCCAGAGAAACCACCGAAAGTGAAAATTTATGGCCGCTTGCGCCAAGGAGTCTCTGCACTCCGAGGCAAGCTCCGCAAACCAGAGCCGGGCAAAACCTCTGAAACACCTGAAAATTAAGCAATTATGGAAAAGAGATCCACCGCAGAAATCTTGCTCGTCGCCATTCTACTGGCGGGTGCCGTGTATTTCCTCTTTTATACCGAAAGTGGGAAACAATGGCTGGAGCGACTAAAAAACATGGCTACCGACCAGCTTGACCAGTGGCTCGCCGACCTGGAAGAACATTTACAGACCCTGGAATTGGCCGAGGAGGGGAAATAATTTCTTATCCCTGTCTATTGATTTACAATACTATATCCCAATATCCAACCACCCCTCCCTATGCTGAGCAGAAAAAATCGGAACCGGTATCTTCAAGTGCTCTTTTGGGGCTACCTGCTGATTTGGGCACTGTTGGGCATTGACCCGGTGTACCGGGACGACTGGTTCCTGGAAAACATATTGGTGTTTGTTGCGGTGCCCTATGTGTTGTACATACACCGAAAGATGCCGCTTTCGACGCTTGCTTACACCCTGATTTTCATCTTTTTAGTGCTGCACAGCATTGGTTCGCATTATACCTATTCAGAAGTGCCTGCGGGTAGAATGGTGTCCGACTGGATGGGCTGGGAACGCAACCATTACGACCGTTTTGTGCATTTCCTTTGGGGTTTTCTGCTCACCATCCCCATTTTTGAAATCCTTCGGAAAAAAGTAAGCCGGAAGGTCAAGGCCATTTTCATATTTGCCTGCTGCGTCATCGTTTTGGTGGGCGTGTTGTACGAATTCATGGAATGGGCCGCAGCCGTAGTGGTCGCACCGGAAGCGGGTACCGCTTTCCTCGGCACCCAGGGCGACGAGTGGGATGCCCAAAAGGATTTGCTGCTGAATTTTTCAGGGGCACTGGCCTCTGTGATTTTTTTGCCTTGGGTATTGCCGAAATCTGCTCTGGCGCAGGAGGCTGCCTCAAAAGGTTGATATCGAGTTTATAGGGGTTTATGAAGGTTGATAATTGCACTCAAAAAGCAGGAATTGCCCACATTTGAGTGCAATTATCAACCTTCATAAACCCCTATAAAACCAATCAACCTTTTAAGACCGCTTCCCCATTAAAGCGAAATCTCCACAATGTCATACAAATTGGGCACCACGGCCTGCCAGCCATAGGTGTCCTTGATTTTGACCTGAAAAGTATCGGCGGCTTGTTTTTCCCCGTGAATGACAAAAATTTGTTCGGGAGCGGTCTTGATATCGCTCATCCAATGCAACAACTCGGATTGGTCGCCATGGGCCGAAAGCCCGTGCAAGACTTCAATCCGCGATTTTACGGGATAATATTTACCGTGTATCTTAAGCTCGTGGGTGCCGTCGAGCAGCTGCCTTCCCCGTGTGCCTTCTCCTTGATAACCAACCAGTAACACGGTGTGTTGTGGGTTTTCGATGTAGTGTTGTAGGTAACTCAATACCCGACCACCGGTAACCATTCCGCTCCCTGCGATGATGACTTTGGGATACTTGGTTTCGATGAGTCCCAGGGTTTCCCGATAGTTTTCCACCACCTGAAACAACTCGCACATGGCGGTGTATTCGGCACTGGGTAGTTTGTGCCAATCCCGGTGTTTTTCAAAAACTCCCAGCACCCGGGCGCCCATTGGGCTGTCCATAATCAACGGGATATCGGGCAAATCGCCCGAAACGCGCAGCTGCCAAAGCAGGTACATCATTACCTGGGTGCGTTCGACGGCAAAACTGGGGATGATGACGGAGCCGCCTTTGGCAATGGTTTCGAGTACAATGGTTTTCAGACGCTCCTTCACATCCCCTTCCGGGTGTAGGCGGTCGCCATAGGTACTTTCCACAAACAGAATATCCGCTTCGGTGGGCCGTTTGGGGGGCATGAGCAACAAATCGTCTTCCTGGCCCACATCGCCACTGAAGACAAATTTCTTTGGACCCACCATCACTTCGATGAAGGTAGATCCGATGATGTGGCCATTGGTTTGGAACCGGGCCTGGATTTCGCCGCCCAAATCAATCCATTGGTTGAGGTTGATGGGACTGAAGTGCGTGAGTGTATGTTCTACGTCCTTTTCCGTGTACAAGGCTTTGGCAGGGTGGTGTTTTGAGAACCCCTCCAAATTGGCTTGTTCAGCTTCTTCTTCTTGCAAACGGGCACTGTCGCGCAGGATGATTTCTGCGATATCCAGGGTAGGCGCAGTGCCAAAAATTTTTCCATTGAACCCGTCCTTTATCAAACGCGGCAGATACCCCACATGATCCAGGTGCCCATGGGTGAGCAATACAAAATCTATACTGGGAACATCTACGGGGAGATGGTCCCAGTTCATCAAGCGCAACTGTTTCAGGCCCTGAAACAACCCACAATCCACCAAAAACTTCTTTTCAGGCGTTTCGATGAGGTATTTAGAGCCGGTTACGGTGCCTGCCGCGCCCAGAAAGTGAATGAAGATTTTTTTGTCCATAAAAACGAGTGTATTACTTGAACCTGGGTGTAGGGTTTAGGAAATCACCCGCCCGTCCTGCATTTCAATGATTCGGTTGGTATTGTCGGCAAACGTTTGGTCGTGCGTCACGATGAGCAAAGTTTGGTTGAATTCTTCAGAAAGTTGCTTAAAAATATCGAACACGATATCGCTGTTCTTTTTGTCCAAATTGCCCGTTGGCTCGTCCCCCATGATGATAAGCGGGTCGTTGATAAGGGCTCTTGCGATGGCTACCCTTTGTTTTTCGCCTCCGGAAAGTTGATTGGCTTTTTTCAAGGCCAGGGAATCTATGCCCAGTGTTTTGAGCCGTTCCATCGCATGGTGCTCGACTTCGGCGGCGCTAACTCGTTGGAGTTTCAAGCCAGGTAACATAACGTTTTTAAGTACGGTAAACTCGTTCAATAGGTAGTGAAACTGAAAAACGAAGCCGATTTTTTCATTTCGGATACGAGCCAGTTCACCTTCGGATTTGCCGCGCATCAATTGACCATCTATCCATAACTCGCCTTCGTAATCGGTATCCATAGTCGACAGGATGTACAAAAGGGTGGATTTGCCACAACCAGATTTGCCCGTAACGGCCACGAATTCTCCTTGGTTGACAGAAAAACTGACCTCATCCAAGACTTTCACCGTGACCGGGTCCTTGAAATATTTGTTGATGCCTTTGGATTGAAGTACTACCATTATTAACGATGAACTATGAACGGGTAACGATGAACGATGAACGAGTAACGATGAACGGGTAACGATGAACTATGAACGTGTAACTAATAACTATGAACTACCCATTATTCGTTCATCGCTACTCGTTCATCGTTCATCGTTACCAGTTCATCGTTACCAGTTCATCGTTATCAGTTCATCGTTATTTCCCTCGTATGATGATGACCGGGTCTATTTTACTGGCTTTTCTGGCGGGGAAGAAACCGGCGAAATAGGTGGTAATGAGTGAAAAAACGATTCCAATGATGTAGAACATTGGGCTGTAGTTGACCGGGTAGGTTTTGATGGTGGGCAATGCCGCGGTATTGAACGGGATTTGGTCGATGAGCAAGGATAGGGATAGGCCAAAAAGCAATCCCAACAAACCTCCTATCAAACCAATGGTCAGCGCAATCCCCAAGAAAATCTTGCGGACATCGCTGCCCGAAAAACCGGTAGCCTTGAGAATGGCAATGGTGTCCATTTTTTCGTAAATCATCATGTTCAGGATGTTGTAAATCCCAAATCCAGCCACGATTAGGAGGGTGATGCCAACTACATACGAGATAAGCGTACGGACAAAACTTCCCGTTTCAAACTGCGAGTTGGCGGTTTGGATATCTTCCGCATCGGCTTTAAAAAGCTGGGCGTATTCTTTGGCCACCGCGGGGGCGATATTGAGGTCTTTCAGCTTGATTTGAATGTCGGTGACGTAATCGTTGGGTTTCCCGAGTAATTTCTGTACTGTGGAAATAGACGCAAAACTCTGCACCTTATCAAAATCAGCGATGCCCGATTGAAAAAAACCAACCACTTTTAAAGGCAAACGCTCGCCCTTAGAAGTAGTCACTTGTATCACATCGCCAAGGTTGGCAAGCAATTTTTCCGCTACACCCTTGCCTAAAACGATGCTGTTGCCCACGTTTTTCAAGTCCAGTGGATTGCCTTCCCGGATATAGTCCTTGAAAAAAAACAGCTCACTTTCGGCCATCACATCGATACCACTCACAACTCCCGTGATGTCAATCGTACCAGCGTTGTACAGGACCGGGGAACTGATTTTAGGGGCGATGCCCAACACACGCGGGTCGTTCTTCAAGGCCTGCATGATGGCGCCACTGTTGTATATTTCGAGCCTTCGGCCGCTCGACTTAATGGACTGGATAAAATTATGTCCATTTTTGAACTCCTCAGACAGGTTGATAGGCTGGTTGGGATTGGGTTGAACCTCATTGAACAATCGGACGTGGGGCGTTCGGTTCAAAATCAGCCCGTCCAGCAAATCGTTCAGCCCATTCATAAAGCCCAGCAAGGCAATGAACATGGTAATACTGAAGGTAACGCCTATGGCCGCTACCAACGACTGGCGCCAACGTGCCAGCAGCAACGATTTCGCTATTTCTGCAATCAGCTTGAGGTTCATCACTCGGGTTTTGGATTTGATTTCTTACCCGACCCGAACTCGATTTTGTAAATCGCATATCCAAAGCCGGCAAGCAAATGAAATAGGACGATGGCAAAGATGAGGGTGCTCATTGATAGTAGGTTTAGAGTTTAGGGTTTAGGGTTTAGGGTTTAGTGGTCAATTTTGGGGCTTCAGGATGGTTTCACCGGCATTTAAGCCACTGAGGATTTCTGCTTTTTGGTAATCTTTCAGTCCTAGCTCAACCTTCCGTTTTTCTTTATTGGCCAAGATTACTAAGGAATCGTTCAGCAAATAGGACCTTAGGATGGTGAGGGCTTTTTCCTTGGATTGAATCACGATGTTGGCCTCTGTACTCAAATTCGGATAAAGTTTGGGGGGAGGCTGGGTAAAATCAGCGTCCGCGGTGAAAGTCCGCGTCCGCTCATTCATAAGCAGCTCAATGTTGGTAATGCGTGCTTCGAACACTTTACCCGCATAACTGTCCATCGTCAGCAACACCCGTTGACCGGGTTGAACTCGGACAATATCGTTTTCATCGATTTGAAGTTCGGCCACAAACTGTTCGGCATCGCCGATGATGGCCAGAGGGGTTTGGGCGTTTACGATTTCGCCCAATTCTTTGGATATGTTGTACACGCGCCCGTCGCTTTGGCTGCGTACGATATAATCCTGCGCGATGTTTTTGCTGATGGAGAGTTGTTTTTGCGATTGGGCGGCCGCAAATTTGAGTTGCCTTTGCAGGTCTCGATACCGCAGCACCGCTGCTTCAAAATTATTTGCGGAACCAACAAAAGCTAGTTCGCGTTGCTCCAACTCGACCTTCGAACCGATTTGCCGCGCCCAAAGCCCACGTTGGCGAACAAGGAGAATGGAATCATTGAGCATCTTACTCCGAGCGGTTTCGATGGCTGTTTTGAGTTCCCGGAGCCGGTCGCCCTGGGTGCTCAAGTCGGCAAAATCGGCTGCCAGTTTTGCGTTTTCTGCATTCAACTGGGAGGTTTCACTTTGGATGACAAACAAGGGGTCGCCTTTTTTGACCAAATCCCCCTCTTTCACCGAAATGGTTTGAAGCAAGCCACCCACGGTGGCATATACCTGGTATTGGCGCTTGCTTTTGATAATACCGGAGGCATATACTGATTCTGTAATTCTCTCCTGGGTAGCCTGGGTACTTTCAGGCTGTTTTTGGCAAGCAGAAGCCAACCAGGCAATCAATAGGGCGAACGTTAAGTATCTCAAAATATACATTTTTATCGGATTACTGCAAAGTACTTGGAATGGGTTTTTCCGGGTATTTTTTAAAAATAGCCTCCGCGGCTGCCTGGATACGGGCATCGGCTTCTTCTGGTTTTATATCATTCAACACCCCAACGGCTGCGCCGCGCCACACCTGATTGCCATTTTTCGTATCGATAAAATCTATGATCAGGGTGCCTTCCTGGTAATGGATGGGTTGCACCCGATGGCAGCGGTCATATTGCCCCGGAGCTTCAAAAACGCCGCCACAAGACCAATCTGGCACGTATAGCACCTCATTTTTGACTACCACATGGTAATGCAACATTAAATCGGGCTTGTCATCGCAGGGTTTAAAGCCGTAATGGCCCATCTGCGTTTCGACGGCGGTACGGATTTTTGCCTGGGTTCCTTCCGTAAGCCATTGAGGCCCCGAGTTGCCTTTGGGGATGGTAGCGTTGTTTAACCAGTTGAAGGTATGGTATTTGGAGAGATTAACACCAGGTTCTTCTTCTGAATAAACTTTGGTGAAGGGAGAACAACTTTCAAGGAGGAACAATACCGCAACCAGCGATAGCAGCAGAGGAAGGATTTTTTTGTTCATGGCTCGATAATTTTGCTGCAAATATCGAGGGCATGCACAGGGGAAATATTGACCAGCGTCACCCCCCTACCTCATATTGGTCATGGTACTGCGTGACAAGGGTCAAATGGGGGCAACGTTGCGCCGTTGCGTGAAAAAAACCCCTCTAAACGTTGCGCCGTAGCGCCGTTGCGTGAAACAACCCATAAACCGTAGCGCCGTACCGTGAAACAACTTTTTAAACCCTAGCGCCGTACCGTGAAACAACCAACTACACCCACCAAAAAACCAACCAACCCAGCCCCACCAGTATCACCAATCCAAAACCCAAGCCAACCGGTTTTCGCAAAGCTGCAGGACCGTTGAACACGCTGACCAGCCATTTGAAGATAGAATTGGACATCACGGCCAGCAAAACAATGATGGCAGCTTCACGGGTTTGACCAGCAGGGGTGGCTGCCCATTTGGCCGTAGAAATTGTAATGGCATCAATATCGGCAATACCCGCTACAGCCCCCGAGAGGTAAATCATGGTTTGGTTCAGCCACTGCCGGGAAGCCGACATAAGCAAGGTGATTCCGATATAGAGGAACACAAAAAACACAGCGTTTTTAATGTCCAATGGATTGCCCGGGGCCAGTGGCGGAGCATCGCCCTCTTTTTGGTGTTTCTTGATAACCAGCCAGGTTGGCAGCAAACTGACCAATAACATCAATGCCAAAGGCAAAATCAGGTCTAACGCTACCGGAAAGGCGAAAATGGAGACCCAAATAAACACCCGGATGAACATAATGGACGAAGCCAATACTATCCCGGAGCCATACGCCGAAGCCAAATCCACCCGCTCCTTACTTTTGGCCGAAAACACCCAGGCAATCAAGGTGGAAGAAAACAAGCCCCCGATGACGGCGGTAAGCAAAATCCCTTTGTGTGGGCTGCCGAATTTAAGCAGCAGGTAACCCGTAAAGCTGATTGACAAAACCAGGATTACGATGTAGCCCAAATCACGCGGGGTCAGCAGGTTGTCCGGCCCAAACGGGGTGCTCGGCAACATGGGCAGCACGAGCAGTGCCAACACGATGAACTTGATAAACGCAAACAGCTCCTCTTCCGTAATTTGCTTGATAAAGCCGTGTAATTGCGACTTGAGCGAGAGTATCGTCGTCATCAAAACCACTACCGCCAAGGATTCCTGCATCAATCCCCTTGAATTGGCAATCCCCAGTAAAAAGGTCAGTAACAAGGCGATTTCTGTGGTAAGGCCAATTTTGCCTTTTTGCGTTTGTACAAAATAGGCCACCACCACCAGTATAGTAAACCCAACTACCATGGCAGTGAGTACCTCTGGGCTTGTGTGTTTGGATATCCAATCAGCAACATTACCCAAAACCGCTGCCAGAATGAAAGTGCGGATGCCCCCCAGATGGGTGGGATCGTCGTGGGTATTGAACTCGCGCTCCAAACCAATAATCAGCCCAATACCAGCCGATACGATCAAGCTGATAAAGGCAGGAGTGAATACCGCGTAAAGTGATTCTAGCCAGTTCATGGGAAGGGTTTAATGGGTTTCCCCACATAAATTCCGGGCCTCTGCCATTACTTTATTTCGTCGTTCGGTGGAGAGATGTAGTAAATCCGCCCAATTTCCTGGAGTTCTGAGTGATTTTGACAAAACGACCCCTTGTTCGAGCAAGCGTCTTTTTTCTTGTCTGGTCAGGTGCGTAAGGCAAGTTACGGGGTGTAGATTGGCACGATCCACCATTTCACGCAGGCTTCCATTCGAGGGATAGTTCCAACCAATCAAGCGCATCCCGGCGCAGTGTCCGTACGCCATGGCATC
>JALHPW010000170.1:0-4446 GCA_022842255.1 Saprospiraceae bacterium
CTTGCTATCATTTTGAACCAGATGAGGAGTTAGCTTTGTTCAACCCGTATCGTGATAGTTCCTCCAAAATCTATCGCCTTAAAGATGAACGCCTAGTTTTTGCTACATCCTGTCTGCAAAAGGAAGGGGACGTCCTTTCAACGGAAAAGCGGGCAGGTTTTATCCCAACACTTTTTAACCAAGTCGTAGCATCATTATCTGATAATGAAAAAACGCAGGTCTCAAAAGTTTTTGTGATTGCGCATGGATATGACTTGGCAGAAAGTGATTTGGGGTTCAAACAGGTTTTTCGACCTGAAATGTTGAAGAAAATGAGCTTTCCGGATAAGGACCTGGTTGAAGGTGATTTATCTATATCCAATGAGGAGGGTAAAAAAATCGGGGTTTTCTTTTTTTCTTTTTCCCATGTCTCTGGTCGCCATGCTTTTTATGATGTATTAGCTCGATACGAAGCGGTATTTGGAAAAAACGCTCCTGTTGACAGTACAATTTCCCGCTTGGTCCGCTTCGAATGTGGTGACGCTCCGGAGAATGATTGGATGCAGGAATGGGCAACCCCAGACCAAAGCCTGTTTGATGGATTGACCTTTGATTATTATCATGTACGAGACAAAAAAATTCAAAAACTCACGGATGGGGTACTTGCAGACTCCTGGGTTTCCAAAGCCCAAGCCCTTTTCCCTACAGTGGCAAAAAAAGGGAATAGGGTCAAGGTTGTATTTGTCAGCCTTACCCAATTAGTAGCCCATAACAATACCTACACTACTTTTCTGAATCACTTCTTTGAGACCTATTTGCGGGATCAAAAAATAGGCGAAGAGCCCTGCCCAACCCTTTTCGTTGGTTGTAAGGACATTATGGATGATGAAAACCTTGCAGCCAAAGAAGGGCTCAGATTGGATCGCCGTTATAGATTTTTGGATTCGAGCATTTGGTTTAGGTATGTGGCACTAGAAAAGCTAGAAACTTTTTCTTCTGCGCTAAACACTTTCCAATGGGCCTATTACCATCTTTTTTATGAAAAAAATGTATGTTTGGAGCACCTTGAACTTCATACACGTCTTTTTGACAACTCCTACCTGAAGCCTTACGGAGATGGCCATGCACTCAATGTATATCCTTTCGTGTTCCATTCCGAATCAAAAATGGAACGTGCATACGTTGAGCTATTCAAGAAAAAATTCGAAGGCAAAAATCTAAAGTGGAATTTTTTATTGGTGGATGATTACGCATCACTTGAACTACGGAAGGGCGCTGAACGTGACGCGGAGCATGATTCAGAGCACTCAAAAGGTATAATCATTAAAAAATTGATTGACAACCCTCCGTGTATACCCAATAACGAACCTAACAATCATTCACTAGTAGAAGAAAACGCTTTTTGGTGCGCCACTAGCGTCCCTGAAGCCATTAAAGAATATTTCGACACCCCGGCCTTAGCGGCTCAAAAGACACCCGACATTATTTTATTAGACTATCTGTTTAGTTACCCCCGAGACAAACAACATTATGGTACCGCACTACTTGAAGCTATTGCAGAAGGGAAAACTATACGTAAAAGTCGCAGTGTATCCCAAAAATATTGGATACATCCCATCTCTGTGTTTAATGAAGCCATGTACTCCGAAATGCAGGAAAGTAGCTACCAACACTTTGAACCGCAATGGAACCTGGCTCGTGGGGCCGACCCTATCAATACGCCACATCTTTTCCGCCGTAGTCTATTAGAGTTTATGGATGTACAAGCTGAATTACTTTTGTTTGACCAAGAAGAATTGTGGGAATTTTTAACCAATCAGGGAATTGATAACAACCTTTCCAATGGGTCTGGCAGGCTTGATAGGAAACAAAAAATCCTGCTCAATACCTTTCGAAATTTTCTGGAGCAATTTTCCGCCGACGAAGGGGTTGACTCCATGAGTGCTATAGGAGAAAGCGCAAAAAAATATATGAGAAACCAAGATCCGTATATCGGTATTCTGCGTGACCATCTTCGCCAAATCCTTTTCTTGTTCGCCTACACATCTGGCTTTGATTTTCCGGCCATCCAAAGGGAATTTTCCCAGATTGATGCCATCTATGCTGCCTATTATCGCAAAAAAATTAGTGAACCTAATAACGAACCGCATCTTGAGGCCGTCAAAAAAGTAATGGATGTCCTGGCAGAGTGGGTATACAGCACTGCTCCAAAATATAATTCGCCCAACGCATAAACCAATCCATCCCCCATGGAAAGCAGCTCTGGAAAATTTTTTTTTCGGGTTAATCAGGATGTTCCATATCCTGAGCAACAGCGATTTTGTTATAGGAAAATCGTAAGGGAAGATCTTGCTCAGACCGAAACTGATTACCCTATTTATTTAACTATTAGAAGATATAATGTCTCCTTTGATTGTAGTATTCACCATGCAAAAGGTTCAAACACATCCTTAGCACCGGATACTGTCAATAAGATTTACAGTGTGGAGAAAATCATTCAATTCTCTTTTGGATTAGATTATACGAATAGTATACAAACATGGTTGCAAAAAACCAACAATATATCAACCGACATACTTGACCCAAATTTTTATAGACTTGATAAGAACTTTATTGAAGTAGCAACCTGTTTCTCAAGCATTGCGCAACTCCTGCAAAAAAGCAGCCTTAGTGAATCTAAAGAGCTGCTTTCCTATCAAGAACTCGCCCTCGACTTTTTATTTGACCTTTTTCATTCAAATGTTTTCAATAGTATTCCGAATATTGACCGCTTGAAAAATGCCTTATTGAGTCATTCTCTTTCAATGGCTATCCTCAATAAGTACAACTTCTTTTTTCACGAGAAAACACTTGAGCAAAAAACACAATTTGGCGACCATAAAAAATATCATCGCAGCCTGAACTTAAAAGAAGAGAAGTTCCTAACGGAAAACTTAGAGAACTCAGCGAAAAGCTGGCTAAACTACCTTCGTACGGAAGATGCAGGAAAAATAGTTTGCCCCTCACCCGTAAATGAAGTTCCTTGGTTTGAAGGGCTTGAGGAGGAACATGAAGCGGTCTATGCCTGTGCTGGTAAATATATTAACTCAGAACACGAAGCGTCTGGGAAGTGGCTGGTTAGTCGTTATAAAATAATTGATGCCTTTTGGAGTCATTTACGGCCAGCTTTTTTCCCTTGTGGGAATAAGGTGCTTTTGATTGTTTCTTTGTGTTTTTGCATTTGGGCTTGGTTTATGTTCTTTGGAATCAATATTGTAAATGAATATTCATATTGTTGGCCGGAATATCTTGTTAGCATTTTTTTCGGCATTTTTCTCATACCACCGATAGCTATTTTTTTGGAACGCTTTATCTCAATATTATTTGCACCCATTTTTGAGGGATTAGCGAAAAGGATTGGTCAAAAACTCAACGTAAAACATAGTATTGAAGCTGATACGGGAGAGTGCCTTTCCCCTCCTGATAGAGTACTCCTCTCAACTCCTTCCTTGGTTGAACTTTTTATGCCTAAGGCACTCATCTCTGGCTTCATCGTGCTATTTTCACTTTGGGAATTCCTGGATAAGGACTATACGCAGTCTAACTTAGAAAACTTTTTTTGCCATTGGACCCTTTTTCTTGGAATTTTGGTTGCACTTATTTTTTGTTGTGGAGCCTTCGTTATTTCAAAAATCTACCCGATGCTCCAGGTAAAACATCCAAGAGAAAAATTCTATTTGATGATGTCCAGAGTTTCACCTATTTTTCTTTTCCTTTTTAGTGTGTGTTTTTTTATATCACTTCTATTTGGTCTTACAGAAATTAATCTAAATCAGGCGGAAGCAAGGGAATATATAGAAATAAATATCTATAAGATACCCCAAAGTAAAGAAAATATTGGTAAATACTTAATTCAAGTCTCTGCCTATATTAGACTTTCTTTTATTTTAGCCATGATAGGCGCAACCGCCGGCATCATTGTAGAATTTTCCACCAGCAAGGCCATAAAATCCGCTGTTGGCTTTGGGGAGTAGTTGACCTCACCCCCCCTCCCCCTTCTCAAAATTCATCTTAAACCCAATCCGCTGGTTAGGCTCCGAAACCAAGTCGTCGTCATAATCTTCCCAGGCGGTCACGTCGGTGAGGAATGTTTCCACATGCCGCTGGAAATAGGGTTCCTTCAATTCTTCAGGACGGTAAACAGCAATGGTTTTGGGGGGCTGCGGCTGCCCGTATTTTTCGATAAAAGGCAGGTTGATGAGCACCAGGATTTTGCCGTTGAAAAGCTGCTGGTACACCAAGGAGCCATTTTGTTTGATCAAATGGCGACTCAGACCATTGCCCACCGGTTCAGCGAGGCCACTTTCCGCGGCCCCGAAGGTAAGTACCACCGCTTCCAGGTTTTGGATGCCCTCCACTTCCTCCACTTTTGCTGGCAGTCCACCTGCTTCCACCAAGGTGCGAAGCTGCTCTATAATCTTTTTCTTC
>JALHPW010000170.1:4456-8874 GCA_022842255.1 Saprospiraceae bacterium
TTCCAAATTTCCCGGTAGGACTGGGTATTCTTCAACACTTCCTGGTAACGCTCCACTTTGCGTTTGAGGTTAAGGGTGTCTTGTTCGGATAATGGCATGGTTTTGATTTTAAAATTATGATATTGGGATATTGATGCCACAAAGAAAAGAAAAGAGGCAGCAATCGGAACTCCGACGCTGCCTCTTTTTATGTCAACCGTCAATAGCCAACGGTCAATAGTCAAGGGTCAATAGTCAACAGTCAATACCCAACTACCGCACAAACAACAACTCACGGTACTTCACCAAGGGCCACTGCTGGTCGTCCACGATGGCTTCCAAGTCGTCCACCGCATCGCGAATCGCATCCATTTGTGGTTTCACTTCATGGCAGAAGATACCTGCTTCACTGCGGATATCGCCGGCGTGGTGGGCACGTTCGTAAGCTTCGTGCATTTTTTTCAGTCCTCCTTGAATAGCCTCCACGTTGGCCACAATGCGCTTCACCAAATCTACTTGCAAACGGGCGCTTTGCACCATGTCAATCGAGCGCAAAGCCGCGATATTTTCGGCCAATTCTGTTTGATAGCGCATCACCGCAGGCAATACCTGGGTCACTACAATCTCCTCCAGCGATTTGGCTTCAATATCCAGTTTCGTGCAATAGCTGTGCAATTGTACGGCATGGAAGGCCTCCAACTCTACCTTGCTCATCACCCCGGATTTACTGTAGAAATCCTGGGCCAATTTTAGGCCCAACACGTCCAAGGCTTCTGGCGTGGTGGGGAAATTATTCAAACCACGTGCCTTTGCCTCTTCTTTCCACTCATCAGAGTAGTTATTGCCTTCAAAACAGATCGCTTTGGATTTGCGGATGTATCCCTTCAACACGCTCAAAATAGCTTCATCCTGGCCCATTCCTTTTTTCATCAA
This sequence comes from Saprospiraceae bacterium, assembly GCA_022842255.1. Lineage (GTDB taxonomy): Bacteria > Bacteroidota > Bacteroidia > Chitinophagales > Saprospiraceae > M3007. The sequence continues at coordinate 5,369 of JALHPW010000170.1, forward strand.
CTTGTCCACATCGGCCTTAAACTCAACCAATTGCAATCCCATCATCCCGTTCATAACGGCCATCGGACCAGCGCAGTTTTGGCTGCTGCCCACTGCACGGATTTCAAACTTGTTGCCCGTAAATGCAAATGGGGAAGTACGGTTGCGGTCCGTATTGTCCATCTCGAGGTTGGGCAGTTTGGAAATCAGGTCGAGCGCACGTTTCACCTCTTTGGCATCGGTGTTTTTACCCTTGGCAATTTGATCGAGCAATTTGCTCATCGCCTCACCAATAAACACCGAAATGATGGCCGGAGGGGCTTCGTTGGCACCCAAACGGTGGTCATTGCCAGCATGGGCAATGCTTGCGCGCAGGATGTCGGCGTATTTGTGCACCGCTGCAATCGTATTTACAAAAAAGGTCAGGAAGCGGAGGTTGGTGCCTGGGTTTTTACCAGGGGAAAGCAGGTTTACACCGGTGTTGGTGCCCAAACTCCAGTTGTTGTGCTTACCCGAGCCATTGATCCCTGCAAATGGTTTTTCGTGCAACAATACGCGCAATTTGTGCCGACGCGCCACACGCTCCATCAAGTCCATCAAAAGCTGGTTGTGGTCTACTGCCACGTTGATTTCTTCAAAAATCGGCGCCAGCTCATATTGGCTGGGCGCTACCTCATTGTGGCGAGTGCGCACTGGAATACCGAGTTTGTGGCATTCCGTTTCAAGGTCGCGCATGTAGGAATAAACGCGTTCTGGAATAGAACCAAAATAATGATCTTCCAATTGTTGGTGTTTGGCAGCCGGACGCCCCAAAAGGGTGCGACCCGTCATGGCCAGATCTGGACGTGCATTGAACAAAGCATCATCTACTAAGAAATACTCCTGTTCCCAACCCAGCGTAGCCGAAATCTTGTTCACCTCTTTATCAAACATTTGCGCTACTGGCACCGTGGCTTTGTCCAGGAACGATTGTGAGCGAAGCAGTGGAAGCTTGTAGTCTTGCGCCTCACCGCCGTATGTCACAAAAATGGTTGGGATGCAAAGTGTTTTGCCATCGCCAACCGCCATGATGAATGCCGGACTGGAGGGGTCCCAAACCGTGTAGCCACGCGCTTCAAACGTACTGCGCATACCACCCGAAGGGAAGGAGGAACCATCTGGCTCTTGTTGCACCAGTGCAGAACCCGTGAACTCCTCGATTACACGGCCGTCGTGCGTAAGGGTAAAAAACGAGTCGTGTTTCTCAGCGGTCTTTCCGGTGAGTGGCTGAAACCAGTGCGCGAAGTGGGTACAATTGTGCGATTCTGCCCACTTTTTCATACCCAGCGCCACTACATCAGCGATGTCGCGACTGAGCTTTTGACCATTTTGTACCGCTGCTTTCACCGTCAGGTATGCATTTTCGGGCAAATGGTTTCGCATGGCTTCATCGTTGAAGACGTTTTCGCCAAAATAAGAGGCGATGTTTTCCGATGCACTTTCACCCAAGTCGGTAGGAAACGGTTCAATCCTGTTTTCCATCGACTGGAGTGCGTTGAAACGAGAGAGGGACATATTTTACGAATATTGAAGATGAATGTTGAATGTCAATTCTTAGGTGTCCGACATGAATTATCAGGCACATTAACCGTTGGCAAATAGATTAAAATGCTCAAACGAGTTGCGTTTGGCAACAAAACGAACTAGATATCCCTGTGTTGAATATCCAGAAAAAAGTACACCAGCGGGGGAATTTTCTGTGGAATTGGGCGGCTGCTCCATTTGCCGAGCGGGGTCGGCAGATTATTTGAGCGAAAAAAGGAGCAGCGCAAGAAAAGCGGCATTGTCAGTCGGGCAAATACGCTTTTGAAAGCGCAAAGTTAGGCAATTTTTTTAGTCCATTAAATTTGGGTAGAACTTTAGCCCAGATTAACATACCATAAAAACAAAATAATTGCAAATAAATTAAGCTATAAAAAAATTATTATTTCATAAAATTTGAAATATCAAGTTATAGTTCCAAACCATTGCATTTTTGGCTTTTAAGCTTTGTGTATTTCATTTTCACCCATAAAAAAAGCCCCCCTCCTCGTACAGGAGAGAGGCCATCCCAAAAACCGATTTTAAAGTATGATCTTGTAAAATCGATGTCCGGTATGTTCGGGCGACAGGCTTGAAATACTTTGGCTCGCGTGCCACCCCTTTTTGTTGTTCTTGCTAAAAAGCCGAAACAAACGAAACTTTTTTGAGATGGCCGCCCCGCCCTGAAGCGGGGCGGCCTTTCTCTATCCTTCTACCCTCCCTGCGGAGGGCAGCTGGCTTATTTCGCTTGGATCATCTTCTTGGTAGCCGAATCCGTAGCGGTCTCCAGCTTGTAGTACAGCATACCGGTGGTGTTGATCAGAGCACGGTCAAGCGCGATCGTGTTCTCACCTTTGGCAAACTGGCCTTTCTGCTGGTAAACCACGCGGCCCGTTTCGTCGAACACCGACAACGTAGCTTCAGCTGCTTCTGGAAGGAAGAAACCTACGAACGTGCGGTTAACGAATGGGTTTGGCTGGTTCTGGTACAGTTCGAAGCCTACACCGGCGATCGTCTTGCCGTCGAAACGGAAGGCAACGCCCAAGCGGCCTGCGTCACCGTAAGCCTCAGCGCGGGTGATCGAACCGGACACGCCGAGCATTTCGCTCAACTTGCCGGCCTTCTCGGCGCGGAAACGAACCGTGAACTCCTGTGCACCGTCGATAGAAACCGCCATGGCGTTTTCTGGCAACAGGTTGAAGTTGTTCTCCGTAACGTTGTCACCCTTCACCACGTCAACAGCTTTCAGGCCGTTGAGCGTTGCGGTGAACTGGAAGCCTTTGAGGGCCTGTGCGGATTTGAACGATACCTCGAACTCCTCACCAGCCTTCACGTCGCGGTCCTCGATGTCGAAGATGGCCGTGCCGGTGGTGCGCTCTTCGGCCTGCATCGTGGCGTTGGCCACTGCGGTGTTGTTAACGTCACCGATCTTAACACCGGCGAAGTCTTCGCCCAACTGGTGGAACATAGCGTCAGCCACTGAAATCACTTCAGGGAACTGCGTCTGGAACGGGTTGTTCGCGTTCGGGAACGAGAACGACTTGTCCACAAAGCGCCAAGAGGTGTTGTTCGGCAGTTCGGTGTAGATGCCCAAGATCAACTTGCGGATCTCAACGATGTCGAACGTCGTGATCGAACCGGACTTGTTGGCGTCCGCAGCGATCATTTTGTATGGCGAGTTCAATGGCTCGAGGCCAAGGATGTGCTTGGAGATCAACACAAGGTCATAGGTGGTCACACCGTTGAGCGGGTTGTCGTCCTTCTCAGGGGCGATGGTGAACGTAGCGTCGAGCGGTACGTTGTTCATCACCTGGTAGATACCGTTCTGGTCGGAAAGGTCGAAGTAGGAGTATGGTGGGGCGAAGGTACTGGTACCGTCGATGTTCACCACTGCCTCTTCAACACCGTCCGTCATCTCCGTTTTCAGCGCACCGGCCACGTTGATGTTGTTGGTCGGGCAGTTGCCG
>JALHPW010000171.1 GCA_022842255.1 Saprospiraceae bacterium
GCAGCCCTTTCTTTTCAGACACACGCCAATCCGTGGAGAAAATTACTTACCCAGAAACACCTTTTTCACCGCCTTAAAATCTCCCTCCTGTTGGATGGAAACGTAATACACGCCTGAAGGCAAGGACGGAATGGGAAGCTGGTACTGACCGTTTTGCATCGACTCAAAAACCTTCCATGCGACAGGTCCACCATTGCTGTTCAACAGGAGGATTCTAGATGGCTTGTTCGTAGCCAAACCTTCCAATTGGATGCTTAAATTCCGTTGGCCGCTATCAGGCCAGACCTGTAATCGAACAAGTGATTCTGGCGTTTGGGTCGCCACCAGATTTGCGTAGGGGTGGCTCATGAAGTCCAATCCACCATTGGTCAGCAAGTTGTTTTGAAAATCAAAAAAGGTAGCGTGCTCCTGGTGTGAGCCCTGGCCCCAAGGCGTCCAACAAGGCGAAGATTGCCAGGCTGGCTCCCAATAAATGACCCCCTTGCCCCCTCGATTGATGACTTCCTGGGTCAAGTCTACCAACCATTTACGCTGATTCGCCGGACTAGCAGGCGCATAGTTGGGATGCCCAGCGGTGATGATATTGTTGGCGTTGTCATTCCATTGATTCGTCCAGAGATAGCCCGTTTCAAAAATCATGACCTCCTTTCCAGGGTAATCTTGCCGGAGTTCGGCTATGATGTTTCCGGTATCGTCGATGTCGGTAGGCTTGTGCCAGGCCCAGTAGTACGACAGTCCGATAATATCGAAATCCGTCACCCCGTTGTTCCAAAAACCTTCCATCAACCAGCCGGCATCGGTGGGGCCAGCGATGTGAAGGGCTACTTTGATGGATTTGCCGGTAGTGTTTTCCACATCACGGACGGCCTGGATGGCGCGTTTGAACAACTGGCTGTTCCGGTTCCAATCCAGGCTCCAGCCAGCGGCATCTACGGCGGGCGACAGCAGGATTCCGCGGTTGGTTTCATTGCCGATTTGTACCATTTCGGGCATCAAACCTTCGCTGTTTAAATCGAGGAGCGTTTTTGAAACGTAGTTGTACAGGGAATCTTTCAAAAGGGGGAGGTTGTTCACCACACCCAGCCACGCACTGGGCACCAATTGCCGGCCCGGATCGGCCCAGGTATCTGAAAGGTGAAAATCAAGCAACACGTTCATGCCAGCTGCTTTTGCCCGTAGGATGCTTTTGCGAACATCCTGATAATCTGAATACCGTTTCCCGGCGTTCAGCGTATCACACCAAGCGGGGGTATGCCATAGCCGCAAGCGAACGAGGTTGCAGTTATGGTCGGCAAAAATCTGGTACACATCTTTGAACTGTCCTTGCTCTTTGTAAACTACCCCGCAATCCTCCATTTGATTGACATAGGAGTTGTCTGCGCCAAAGAAAAAGGATTGGGCATGGGCCGATAAAGTGGTGATTAGCAGAATAAAGGAGAGTAGGTGTTTGAATTGCATGGTATTTACGGATAATTTTTTTGCCACAAATTGCACGAATTTACACGAATAAAAAGTCCTAATCCGTGCAATTAGTGGCAAAATATCATTTTAAAATAGAATTCCCAATGGCGCACTCCAGGCACTTTTTGGCATCGCAATATCGCGCTTTCAAATGAATCAAGGCCTGTGTTTGATAGGCGTGGCGCATGGGGACTCCAAGGGTGGCCCATTCGGTTAAAATGGAATTGGTTTCTGGCGGAAGTGCTTCCAGTAGCGCAAAGGCACGTTTTTGAGGTGCTTCCAAGCCCCTGATTTTCCCGTAATGGAAAAGAAATGGTACAACGGCATTGATGACCAGTAGGTTCAGGAAGTCGCGACCCAGTTTTTTCTCACGGGGAATGGAGGGTTTGTCAAACTGAAAATGATTTTGCCAATACGGGCTTGTCTGCACATCAAAGAGGTTTTCAAGCTCCTTCAAACTGTTGGTTTCCAGTATTTTAGAGAACAAATGGGTCGATTGGTGCACCAGAGCGGCAAATTGAGCCAGCCGGATGGTGGGGAAGTTGGCCGGGCGAAGTCGAAGGAATTTCCATTGGCTCACCGGGAGTGGCTCCAGGTCGTATTTGTGCGACAAGTGACGATACTCTCGGCTCAAAAGTTTCGGCCAATCGTCCTGATGTTTTGCCGCTAAAAACCCTGCCTGCCCAAAAATCAGGGCTTCTACTTGAAGCAGACTGGATTTGTGTCTAGCCAAAGTCAGTAGTGGCAAGGAGCGGGCCAGCGATTCGAAAGGGTCGGCATTGACTTTGAGTCCAAAATTGCGTGCCAAAACGCGATAAAAAGCCTCTTCCCAGTGATTTCCGGTGGCTTGTAAGGCCTCGGCCACCGCAGAGGTCTTCACCTCCAGCCGTTCCACCAGCAGTCGGTCGAGCCAGTTGAGCCGAACAATTTCTGGCACCTGTTGGAAGAAATTTTGACAAGGAATCCAGCTTTGCTCGCGCTCAAGACGCTCGTAATTTCCAAGCAAAGTGGGCGGAATCCGGCCTCGTAATTCCAGACAAGGGATTCGCTCGCCATTAGTCCGAAGAATGGGTTGGTCTTCTTCCAACACAACATGTAGCACCACATTGTCGTAGGCAGGGTCGCTACTGTGTCCGTGGGCGCTCCACTCGGAAGCGCGGAGGTGCATCTCTACATTGCCGGCCCAGATCGTGTCGCCAATCCGTACAAGACTGTTGAAAAAGTCAGGGCCCGAATGGGTGTTGTGTTCGCCAACTTGCTGGATTTCAATGGGTTGGTTTTCGGTGGTCAGCAGGTTCTGTGCGTCAAAACGACGGCTGCGCCACAGGAAGTGGAGGAAGGATTCTCGCATGGTGTTTTCATTTGGTGAAATAGTTATTAAGTCATTTTGTCATTGGGGTCATAAATCGTCATTGGGTCATTTCGTCATTAGGGTCATTTTTACCCGCCATAGCCTTGGTGAAGGTGGGGGCATTGTAGTCATTAGGTCATTTGGGTCATTTCGTCATGAAGAGCAAAGCTGGAATCTCTACCATGAAAAAAGCACCAATCACCCCCCGCTTGAGTGTCATGCTGAGCGCAGCGAAGCACCTGGCTAAGCAAATGAATAGACCAAAGCAACTGCACAATTTTTACATAGATTACCAAGGGACGTGATTGGGTATACTAAACAAAAATAGGTAAAAAAATTTAGGAATACAATAGGCTGGGGAATATTGCAACGAATTTTGACCCGGGTATCCAAAACCTATGCACAACCTATTATGGTCACCTCAACGTTTGTAAAGAAAAAATTCCCCGTTCCTTACGACCTTTGCCACTGCTATGAACGACCCAATCGCAGTTTTTCCGAACGAAACGTACCTAAACGGCCTACGCGATGCTGATGCCAGTGTCGTAGACGCCCTGTACAACGAATTCCGCCAACCAGTGGCTCGGGCAGTGGAAGCCGCAGGCGGGACTTATGCCGATGGCGGCACATTCTTTAGGGTGGCGGTATTACAAACGGCGCAACTGGTGCAAACAGGCAACTATCCCGCAGAAGCGCCAATATTCCTTTACCTGAAAAACCTGGCAGTAGCCCAGTACAAAGACTGGCTGCTGGAAAAAGGTCAGGAAATCCCAACCACACCGGAACCCGAGGAAGGAGAAGCCCAGATCCTTGAATCAATGCCCAATTCGGAGGCGCTGCGCGAAACTCGCCAACAAATCCGTGCAAAACGACAGTTCACCCGACTCACCATCGACGACCAAAAACAAATTCTAACCCTTGCAAATACCTTGTCGGCAGGCCAATCAATGGCCACAGCGCCTGAAAAAGCGGTAATCGACCGATACAAAACACTGCTCAACGAACGCGACTCCGCTTGGGAGGAAACCTTGCCCACTTGGGTGGTTGCACCACTCACCAATGCCCATTTCCACCAAATCTGGACGGCCTGCGAGGCCATGGAACGTCGCCTGAGCTCCAGCCAAGTGCCTACCAGCGGGGAAAACAAAACCATTCGATACGCCTTCATCACCTTCGTGCTGCTCACGTTGGGATATGCGGCGTTCACCTGGTTTTCCCGCGACCAGACGCCTGCAGAGGTGTATGATGACAATTTCAAGCCCCCGGCAAGTATTTTGGACGATATGGCCGCCCGATACGCAAAAGACAGTGTACCTCCAGTCCGCCCGGAGGCATGTACCATAGCGTTCAGTCAGGCAGACCTGCACTACAAAAAACGCGAGTGGCGAGAGGCGGCAACCGAGTTGGCAAGTATGATGAACGACTCGCTGAAAACCTGCCAATCCGATGCCTTGTTTTACCTGGCCATCGTGGGATTAGAACTGGAACGACCAGAACTAACCATCGAATGCATTGCCAAAATTGAAGATTTGGAGCGTTTTGGCGAGGATATTTACTGGTATATGGCCTTGGCGTACGTCCAAATGGCCGCGCAGGATCCGGCAGAAAAAGACATAGCGCGTAGAGCCGTGCAACGGGCAATGTCCAATACAGAAATACCAGAACGCAGGGCCCAAGCGGAAAAAATGCTCGAAGAATTGGTGGATTAGGGGGAGGGGAGATATTGGGAAATTGAACCGCTCAAATCAAGCGTGAAAGCATTGCATAAGCCAGACCACCGAATAAAAACCGCACCAGCACCTGAGAAACCACACCCCGAGTCCAAATCATACCATGGAATTGATACAAAAATATTTCCCGGAGCTAACACCGGAACAGCGCACCCGTTTTGGACAACTTGAGCCGCTTTACCGGGAGTGGAACGAGAAGATAAACGTCATCTCAAGGTTGGACATCGAGAATTTGATGGAACGCCACGTATTGCACTCCCTGGCCATTGCCAAGGTACTTCAATTCCAACCAGGCTCATCCGTGCTCGACCTCGGCACCGGCGGTGGGTTCCCCGGTATTCCCTTGGCGATACTTTTCCCCGAAACGCAATTCGTCCTGGTGGATGGGACGGGAAAAAAGATCCGCGTGGTACAAGAGGTGGCCCAGGCACTTGGGCTCGACAACGTGACGGCCATACATGGCCGCGCCGAGGAGATAAAGATGAATGGCCAGTTTGATTTCGTGTTGTCGAGAGGCGTAGCCAGCCTGGAGAAACTGCTTGGCTGGAGCCAACGATTTTTGAAGAAAAAACATACGCATGTGTTGCCCAACGGTATACTGGCTTTAAAGGGCGGAAACCTGAGCCCTGAAATCCGCGAACTGCCCGGTAAAGGCAAGGAATACACCGAGGTATTCCCCATTCGCAACATGTTCAGGGAAGCCTTTTTTGATGAAAAATCGGTTGTATATGTCCAAGGTTGATTAAGCCGAAGACATGTAAATATTTGATTTTCAAATTATTGTGTTAGGTTTTCCTGCCATTACCTGTCGTATTTGTGTAGGTCGTAGCGCTCAATGATTCCAATCAATTTTTCTGCATAGGTCCGGTCTGTGGCATAGCCCACCGATTTTAAACCATACGCCCAAGCCCGGTAATCACGGCCATGCCGTTTGAGTTTAGCATACCGCCCGGAGGCCAAAAGTTGGCTATGTGCCCTCCAGCTTTCCCAGGCGGATGGAAACTTTCGGAAAAAATCCTTGTGTGTATCGTCCGTAAAATTGGAGCAGTGACCCTTTTTGCAATTTTTTGAAAAGCACTTCATGCCAAAGTGGTTGTTGTTGGACACTGCAAGCTTGCTGGTTCCGGCCCGGCTCTCAATCAATCCCTGAGCAAGGCTAATGCTTGCCGGAATCCCATATTGTTTCATTTCACCAATGGCAATTTTGCTGTAGCGCTCGATGTAATCAATGGACTGCTGACTGAGTAATTCACTGGCACTTACAGGTGCAGCTTCATTTTTGGTGCGCGGGGTTTTTGCCTTTTTGGGCTTCTCTTCTTCCATTCCAACATCGAGGGTGGTTTCCCGAGCCCAATTGGAGGCTGGTGAGCTTGCGCTGGTCAATAACCCGGTTTCTCCATCAGGACCCAACAGTAAGAATCCAGTACCAGCCAGGATACAAAGTTGGACCACCGTTTTCCGCCTGAAAATTCCAAACGACCACCGATTGGCCTGAAAACGCAAGGCCACCCAACTTCGCCGAAGCCGAAGCCATACCAAGCGCATCAGCTTGGGCAATGGCATGTTTTCGGGCGATTCCCACACGAAAGTACTGGGAGCATAACTCGTTTTTTTAGAACGAGTCTGTCCGGTGTTGGGACTGGCACTACCTGGCTGTTTTGCGCTGTTTTCGGTCTCGAAGTACCATTTGTTCTTTCCCATGGCGGTAAATAATTTAAATAGTGTGAGGGTTGAGTTTATCCATTTCGAGCCTCCGAGTTTTGCTCGCCTCTCAAATGTTTCGGCGAGCAAAATTACACACAAATTGTTTTTAAATACCTTTTTGGCGAAAAATTTAAAACATTTTTTTGAATTATTTTTTGATTTTGATGTAAAATATTGGTTTTCAAGCGCTTTTGCGTCGTTAGCTGCTGAACTTTTAAAACAAAAACTTTTAATGCCGATGTTCAGGTTGTTGGGCTTCTCTTTTTTTTCGCATCGATTTTTATTGCTCCTAAATAAGCACTCGAGCGGCGCCTAAATATGGGTTCAGTTTGATACATTTGTAGTGTAAGACCAACATCCCCTTTACCCTAAATACTAACATGGACGGTTCTAAAATCCTTGATTGGAATGTTCTAAATGCCTTGGGGCTTTATCCTGAAACCGGAGAGGAAATCGTTTGGGTGGGGCAGCCTGCCATCGAGCCCAGTTTTCCTGGCGCACTGTATGTGCTTTTCGAAGACAGCTCCCCATGGATTGCCTATTATGTTGCCCAGGCTTCTATTTTCATGTATGGGCTCGAATCCAGCAAATTTTGGCTTTTTTCCCTTAACATTCTTGCGTTCTTCGCCTTTCAACTGCTACCATATGTAAACCAATATCAAAAAACCAAACGCAGCGTCTATGTGGTGACCAATAAGCGCATCGTGCTGCATATTTGGCGAAATTTTGTGGGAAAAACACACATCTTACGCTATGACGATTTTCAAAAGACCCTTCCTGTTGAAGACGAAACTGACCCCAATAATGGCACCGTTTACCTGATGACCGGAAAGGATGTTGGGTTTTGGACCTATAAAATTGAGTCGGACGAGCGAAGCCAACACCCGTCCATTGAATCGATTCGGAACGCTTCAGAAGTTGGACGACAAATCGAACAATTGCGTCTTCAATCTATCTCAAAAAAGTAGTCCTAATCTCGTCTAGGCCCTTTTTTTGATTATTTCGAGACCTCACCCAACCCCAGTCCCAACTTTTGCGCCATGCAAAGCAGCGTTCGGGGCGGTTCGCCCGTTTTATGTGCCGAAACGTTTGGTAAATAGCCTCCAGCTTTGCTGGATACCTGTCTAACCAATTGTGAAGGCACATTTTTGGGAATCCGCGCGCCGGACGAGCATTGCTCACCATCCAACGAGAATCAACACCATGGACATTGCCCTTAATTTGGAACGTGCTGAACGCGACTTCGTAGAGGCCCTCACCCGCCAAGAGCGCTGGGCCCAACAACAAGTATATGAAGAACATTTTGGCCGCATGATGGGCATATGTCTTCGTTATGCAGGGTCGCGCGACGAGGCCCTTGATTTGCTGCATGAGGCATTTATCAAAGTTTTCCAAAACGTGGCGCGCTACAAAGCTGGCACTTCTTTTGGTGCCTGGATCCGGACCATTGTGGTCAATACCTGTATTGATTACTACCGGAAAAACGCGCGCCGCAGGACGGAAGACCTGGATTCGGTACACACCGTTTCCAACGACGACCCAGATGTGCTCAGCAACCTTTCGGAACGGGAGATTTTGGACGCGGTGCAACAGCTCTCCCCGGCCTACCGTGCCGTGTTCAACTTGTACGTAGTAGAAGGGTATTCCCACAAAGAAATCGGCGATGCCCTGGATATTACCGAGAGCACTTCACGCAGTAATCTCGTGAAGGCGCGGTTGAAGCTTCAGGAGATTTTTGCCGCTCGAAAAATGGAATTCGACTTGAAATGAGGCTAATTTGCTCCAATTAGACCAAAATTAGAACAGTTTTAAGCAAAGTACAATCCAATGCCAATTACCAGTTGGCAAATTTTATACAAAATGGACTTGCAGAAATTCGACTCAACCCTCAAATCGGCACTGGAAAATCTCGAAGTGCCTTTCGATGCCAGCACTTGGGCTGCACTCGAAAGTCGGCTCGATACACTTTCCGCACCGGATGCCGTTGATAAGGCTGTTCGCCCTGCTTTGGAGCGGATGGAGACACCCTTCGATTCGGGTTCTTGGGCTTTATTGGCCAATCGGATGGATGGTTTGGCCCGTGTTCGCCGCTTGAGGATGACCAAAGCGTGTGAAGCCGCTATTTTCCTGCTGCTACTGCTTAATTTGAAAGGCTTTTTGGGGGTTGTAGAATCCGTAACCAAACCTGCCCCGGTTCAAAAAGAAATCCAAGGTCCTATTGCAAAAAATCGCCCGTCCAAAGCCAAAAAGCAAACCCCAACCCTTCCAGTATCGGATGCAAGCCCCTCTGGCGACGAAAGTCTTGCCGAGCAGGTAGTTTCCTTTGTACAAAATTTAGCTGCCTCCCTTTCGTCCGACCCTGAAACGCTTCCAGTGGAAACGCCGATTGCTTCGAATCGCTCTGTTTTGGATCCAGCCAACTTTTACAGCCAATCGGGCATTGTAAAATTCCCAGTAGGGGCGTCCTTGCCTGCATTGCCCACCGAGCCTGTTTTGTATGCCAGTTCCCAAATCTCCATTCCAGGTATTGAAATCCCTAAAGTGGTAAAACCCAGTCGCTTTTACGGTGCTTCCTTTGCTTCGTACGACAAAAACTACTTGAAAGAAGAGCACT
>JALHPW010000172.1:0-4232 GCA_022842255.1 Saprospiraceae bacterium
ATGGTCAACAGTCAAAAAAACGCCTTCCGTCGCGGCTCATTTTTCGGAGGAGCGGACTGCAACGGTAGCGGTCTTCTAGGTATTCGACGTAGAGGGAGTCTAGTTTTTCCACAATGTTTTCGATGCCAATTTCGTCGGCCCAGGAAAGCAGGCCTTTGGGGTAATTGACCCCTTGTGTCATGGCAACTTCGATATCGTCCCGACTCGCCACACGCAGGTAAAGGGCATCCGCAGCCTCGTTGATGAGCATGGCCAGGATCCTGGTGGCGATTTCGCGGCCTAGAGATTCGTCTTTGGTGGGTTCTGGCAAAGCCGCCCCATTGCGATAGTCGTAAAAGCCCCGACCGCTTTTTCGGCCAAAATAATGCGCTTCGACCAGTCTCTTTTGCGTGAAAGAGGGTTTGTAACGTGGATCAAAAAAGAAATTGGAAAACACCACTTCTGTAACCGCATAGTTGATGTCGTTCCCGATAAAGTCCATCAGTTCAAACGGTCCCATCCGAAAACCGCAGAGTTCACGCATGGCCCAATCAATCGTGGCTTCATCCGCAATGCCCTCGTCGTAAATCCGCAATGCCTCGCCATAATACGGCCGCGCTACGCGGTTTACGATAAACCCGGGGGTGTCTTTGGCTACTACGGTGGTTTTGCCCCAGCCGTCGATCAGCTTTTTCCCACGCTCCACCACATCAGGGTCGGTCTGCAATCCTGGAATGATTTCCACGAGCCGCATGAGGGGCGCGGGATTGAAAAAATGCACGCCGAGTATACGTTCCGGGTGCTTGAGCGGGGCGCCCATGGCTGATATGGAGAGTGAAGAGGTGTTGCTGGCAAGAATGGTGGTTTTGTCCACAATGGCCTCCATGCTCCGAAACGCGATTTGCTTTTGCTCGATATCCTCCACAATGGCCTCTATGACAATGGAGCAGTCGCGAAATTCGCTCATGTGGTCGGTGAATTTCAGGCGACTAAACAGGGCGTAGGAGTCCGCGTCTGTCATTTTCCCCTTGTCTACCAAAGTTTTAAGCGTGGCTTGTACGTTCCTACTGGCTCTGGTGAGTGCGATGATGAGGTTGTCGCAAATCACCACATTGTGCCCGGCTGCCGCAGCTACCTGGGCAATTCCACTGCCCATTGCGCCTGCTCCTAGTATGCCTATTGTGTCCATGAGTTGAGTGTTGGAATATTTGAGGTGCTTGAAAAATAGTATTGCGCTGTTTGGAGCGGCAAACTTACAAAGCCTCAAACCCTCCGACTTACAAAAGGTTGATAAAAGTTGATGGGGTTGATAAGGTTCATGATCAACCTTACAAACCCCATCAACCCTATAAACCGCTTGCCCCACCCTATTCGCAGTCTTTTTTGATCTGCTGGTACACCCGGGTGGTTTCGGCGGAAGGTTTGGACTGGAACTCCCGCTCCATGATTTGACAAAGCAGGCGATATTGCTGTTCAACCTTGTTGCACATGCCCAATTTGCCATAACAGAACATCAGTCGGCGGTGAATGGCCTCCATGCGCTGGTCGCGGGTCAGGATTTCATGGCAAACAGAGGTGGCGCGATAATACTCGCCATTTTCGCATAGTTGGGCGCTGTACAAATCGGCGATTTGCTCGAAAATGGCGCCCAGGTGCTGGCGTTCCACTTCTACCCAGTTGAGGGCATCTTCCGGACAATCGTCGAGGAAATTGCTAGAATAGGTTTGGATGGCTTGCTGGAACAGTTCGTCTGGCACCGACTGCCCCTCGCGCTGGAGGGACTGTATTTTCTGGCACAAAGTTTTGAACGTAACCACATCGGAGAGGATGGGGCAATCGAGTTGCAGGCGGTAACAATTCTTTTCAAAAACAATCAAATCCTGCTCCAGTCCCGTCTGTTGACGGATGGCCTTACGGATGTGATTGAGCTCGACGTTGAGGCTTCGGCGGGCGCTCTCAGGCTGGCTTTCCTGTTTTTCCGGCCAAAACACACGCGCCAAATGATCGCGCGAAAGTGATTTGGAAGCATGATAAGCTAGATACCCAAAAAGCATTTTGGCTTGCCAGTTGAAATCAATCTTTTTACCATTCAAGCGCACTTGCAGCAGGCCAAAGTAATTGATTTCCAATCCGTTGTAAAAATTTTCAGTACGTTGCTCCAGCGCTGTTGGGAGCGGTGGCGCTGGGGGTGCAGACGCCGCCGACTGCATGTCAACGCCCATGGCCACGATGCCGGGCATGGTTGCAGCCATGAGCAAATGGCCGGATTTGGGGCGCTTAATGGCCTTTGGAGGCACTTGGCGAAAACCGGGCAGGAAAGCTTCGTAACAAGCCAAAACTTTTTCCCCATCTGCTGGCAAAGGCAATACCTCTTTCGCACCAGAGCGCATCAAAAATTTGGTAGTATCGGGGGTGTAATCAGAGGTCAACACCAGGACGGGAACGTCCGGGTTTGCGCGTTGCCAATTGCGTAGAGGGGCAAAGCTGTCGGACGAAGGCGGCTCATGCTGCAGCACAAGCATACCCACATCCCGAAGCAGGGCCAAGTCTTTGAAAGAGAACGTTTCTGGAATTTGCTCCACTTGGAGCGAACCACCACCGCTTGTACGGAGGGTGAGTAATAGATTGGCATTGCTGCCACAGTAAAATACCTTGGGGGGAGGCATGGTTGGGGCGAGTTTGGTTAATAAATTGGGTGAATATTAAACGATGCAAATATAAATGACTTTTAATGTAATTAATTCCATCAATGTGAACTTATTACGAAGATTTTTCCGAAATTTCTATTTTAAAACAAATAATTTTGGCTTAAACCTGCCGACAGCAACTTTGTTTCTTACGTGTCAAAGCATGTAAACGGATATTCATGCCCCGACTAAACCCATTGCATACTGTCAACACTTGGCAAACTATGGTTTAGAATTGCAGGTCTGCATTCCGGACTTTACCTTTGTAGTCTTGTCTTTAAAAATGGTTTCTCACATTCATAAATCGTTCGTTTGGCTTTGGATGGCGGCACTGCTCAGTGCTTCCGTGGGCGTGAGCGTGCAGCAGGTTTATTGCTATTGTTTGGGGAAAACCACGGTCTCCCTTTTTGTTGCCAACGATGCATGCCAAGCGCATGGTAGTAAGTCCGTTCAAATAACCGCTGGTGCAGATTGCTGCACCCAAAAAGACACGAGCCCAAAGCCATCCTGTTGCGAAAAACCCAACCCTTCCAACAAGGGTTGCACCAAAAAGACCACCCAGGTTTTTCAACTTAAAACGGCGTTTGAGGTAGGCAGTTCGGATTTCAAAAAACTGGACGCTCCTAGAATTGCACCAGCAGCTCCGTTTTTTTTGACTTTCGCACAGGCTTTTCGCAGTGTTGAAACATTTGATTTTCAACACTTTGACCACTTACCCCCTCCCCTTCCCGGGCGTATGATTTGTGTGCGCCATGGCGTTTTTCGTTGCTAGTTGATGTGCTGTCCGGCGGAATACTACCTGCCGGTTACCAGTGATAGACCTGTATGCCTATCACAGATTTTCTGTTACCAGGCGGAATGTTATTTCGCCGCACACGCAACTTCCAGCAATGAAAAATATAGTCCTATTTCTTGGGTTTATCGCAGGCATTGGTTCGGCTTATTCCCAAAACGACCCCCAAAACCCAGGCGTCAACCATCAACTGTCCACCATTACCGGCATTGTCACCAATGAAAAAGAGGAGCTTTTGATTGGGGCATCCCTCTTTTGGAAAGATACCAAACAAGGTACTGTGACGGATACGGAAGGAAGGTTTAGCATCGCAGCCCGTGATATCCCGGCCACTTTGGTGGTCCATTACGTTGGGTACACCACTGCTGAGGTACAGGTTGTTCCCGGTGAAGACAAACTTTGGATCGAGGTGACCGGAATTGCCCAACTACAAGAAGTAACGGTACAGGGCAAGGGCTTTGATACCCATATTTCGACCCTCGGCATCCGAAATGTGGAAAGCATTACGAGCAAAGAGCTTCGCAAAGCGCCCTGCTGCAACCTCTCTGAAAGTTTTCAAACCAATGGCGCCATCGATGTAAGTTACCCCAACGCACTTACAGGCGTCAAGGAAATTCAACTCCTGGGCCTACGCGGCATTTACAGTCAATTTTTGGTGGAAAACCGTCCAACCATGACTGGCATAGCCACCCCTTTTGCCTTTGAATACATTCCGGGGACCTGGTTGAGCGGGGTGGATTTGGCCAAAGGCGCCAGTACGGTCAAAAATGGGA